>JALVOR010000115.1:900-5859 GCA_027026295.1 Anaerolineales bacterium
GGTGCGGACGGCTTCCTATGGCTACGCCGGCGTTTTCGACGCCGTCAAAGTGGAAGAAGACCAACTCGCCAAACTCTACGCCTATGACATGATGCTGCTCGACCTGGCCGACACAATCCGCGAAGGCGTTGACAAACTGGAAGCCGCCGTCGGCAGCGACGATTTTCCGAAAGCCATGAGCGACCTGCTGGCAACAGCGCGCCAGGCTATCGAAACCTTCAACCGCCGCGAAGAAACCATTACCGGCTCGTAATTTTCCACGTTTCCCCTCAGCCCCAGGCAAATGGGCCGCGGATGACGCCGATAAGAGCAGATGCCGGCAGATTCCTCTCTGCACCAATCTGTGAAATCAGTAGATATGCGAAATCTGTGGCACCCCCTTGCTGAGGCTGCCCCCATCATCAAAAGGAGTCTTTTTCATGGCACGCGTATTTGATGTCATCGAATGGGCAGACGAAATGCCCAACGAAATCGTCCATCGCTTCCCGGAAACCGGCCCTGGCGACTTCCGTATTGGCTCACAGGTCATCGTGCGAGAATCCCAGGCCGCGGTTTTCTTCCGCGACGGCAAAGCGTTAGACGTGTTCGGCCCCGGCCGCCACACCATCACCACGGCCAACATCCCCCTGCTCATCAACCTCCTCGGAAAGGCGTTCAACGACCGCTCGCCCTTCACCGCCGAGGTGTATTTCGTCTCCATGCGGGAATTCCGCGACCGCAAATGGGGCACCCCGCAGCCCATTCCGGTGCAGACCCCCGGCGTGGGGCTGGGCTGGCTGCTGCTGAAAGGTTTCGGCACCTATTCCTACCAGGTCAAGAATCCACAACAGTTCGTCACCCAAATCGTGGGGGCGCGCGGCATCTACCTGATGTCGGATATCGAAAACGACCTCCGCAGCCGTCTGCTCCGCAGCATGACCGATATGTTCGGCGAGATGAAGGGGAAATACCAGACCGTGCAGGATATTTTAGGCTGGCTGGATGAAATCAGCAGCGGCGTGCGGGCAAAAGCGGCTGCCGAATTCGAAGCCATCGGGCTGGAACTCAAGACTTTTGTCATCGCCAGCATGACGCCTTCGGAAAACACCGCCGAAGAACTGCGCTCGCGCGGGCTGTTAGACGCCCAGACCTACGCCCAACTGCAAGCCGCCGACGCGATGCGCGACGCCGCCCAAAACCCCAGTGGCGGCGCCGGCCTGACCGCGGGCATCGGCGCAGGCATGGGCATCGGCAACATGATTTCGCAGACCATGGGCGGCATGCAACAACAACAGCAAGGCGGAGGCAGCCAACAGGGAGGCGGTGCAATGCCTTCGGTGATGACCCCTTCCGAGGCTGCCCAAATTTTGCGCGTTTCCGAAGAAGACGTCATCGCCGCCATCGAATCGGGCGACCTGCCGGCGCGCAAAATCGGCAAGGCCTACCGCATCAGCCGTGAAGCGTTGGAGAAATTCCTGGGCGGGTAACTCCGCTCGAGGTCAATAAAAAACCAGGGCGCCTGCCACAAGCGCCCTGGTTTTTGTTTGCCGGGTTCTCACGCCGGTTCTTCGGCGCTTTTCTGCTTTTTCCTGGGGCCTTCATCGCCCAATGCAGCCCGGATGCGCTTGAGTTGCTCGCCGGTCAGGCGGGTGCCCTTGGCCAGTTTCTTGATGGTGGCTCTCAGGTTGTCCACTTTCACCGTGGGCACGGGGGCGTTATCGGCATCCACCTCTGCCTCGGGATTGGTGAACACCAGCACCGCCTTGACAGGCTTCAGCGCCTCATAGTCCTCTTCGGGAAGCGACTCACGAAGCAATTTGTCCAGTGCCTTGATCTCGGCCTTCATCTCCGCATCGGGGCGGCCAATGCCTTCCTGCGCAAAAATGCGCCAATACCACAGCAAGGGACCGCCGTGCTGGCGCCAGCGCCCTCTGCCATACGTCATGCGCCCGCGCTGAAAGCGCGATACCAGCACAAACACACCGCCCGGCCCCACCAACAGGTGAGAAGCCGGTGTGGCGTAGTGGTAAAGGGTGTAATCGCGCCCCAAACCCTTGAGGGCTTTGGTGATCTGCTCATCGGGGCGGGGCGGCTTTACCCAGCGGTTGCCGAAATAAATGCCAACCTGCGAAAGCACGAAACCGATAATGAGCAACAAAAACGTCAGCGAAACCAGTTCACGGTGGGCAAAGGTCAGGTAAACGCCTGCACCCAGCACCACCACCGAAATCATGCTGGCATAGCGCCCTATTTTGGCATTCCGGGCAATGAATTCTTCGTTCGTGACGACGCGCATTATGCCTCCTTCCTGATCAGGGAAAGCCGTTCTTCGATTGCCGTGCGCAGGTGGGTCAGCAGGTTGCCTTCCACCGCGTTGCGGGCGGCCTTGATGGCGCTCAACACAGCCCGGGCATCCGAGCGGCCGTGCCCCACAAACACCAGCCCGTCAATGCCCAGCAACGGCGCTGCGCCGATTTCGCTGGGATCGAGCATACCTTTCAGTGTGTCGAAAGCCGGTTTGGCAAGCAATGCGCCCAGTTTGGTGCGCGGCGAAGACATCAAACCTTCCTTGAGCACATCCACCAGCAGTTTCGTTACCGCCTCCGCCCCTTTCAGCAGCACATTGCCGGTAAAACCATCGGTGACGACCACATCCACCTCGCCGCCGAAGAGTTCCTTGCCCTCCACGTTGCCAATGAAATTCAGCCCGCTGGCTTCCAGCAAGGGATAGGTTGCCTTGACCAAATCGTTGCCCTTGCCGGCTTCCTCGCCGTTGGAAAGCAGCCCCACGAGCGGACTGGCAATCTCCAGCAGTTGTTCGGCATACACCGAGCCCATCACGGCAAATTGCAGCAGATATTCGGGCTTGCATTCGGCGTTTGCACCGACATCCAGCACCACACAATAGCCCTTGCGGGTGGGAAAGCGCGTTGCAAGGGCGGGGCGCTTCACGCCACGGATGCGCCCCAGGCGGAAAAGCGCATTCGCCATCGCCCCACCAGTGTTGCCCGCGGTTACAAAGGCATCGCCCTCGCCGGCTTTCAACAGTTCCATGCCCACAGCCATGGAATTTCGCGCTTTGGCACGCGCCGAGCGGGCGGGTTTGTCGGTCATTTCCAGCACCTCAGGCGCGTGAACGATGCGCACGGGCGCGCCCTCGGGGTTGAGTTCCGCCAGGCGGGGACGCAAAACCTCTTCCTTGCCCACCAAAATGATTTCCTCGCCAAAGCGCCGCGCCGCCTCAACCGCGGCGTGCAACTCCGGTTCAGGATGATGGTCGCTCCCCATAGCATCCAGAATAATTCGCATGGTCGTCCTCCCGAAAAGGCAACGCTTCAGCCGCAAGGGAATAGACCACAAAACGACACGGATTGCCACGGATGCACGCAAATTTTTGAACGCCAACCTCGCAAAAACATCACCAGGGACGCCAAGAAGTTGACGCAAGGGTGCAGAGAAACTCGAAGAGCGTAAAGTGAATTTCTGTGTTTTCCGTGGATTCTGTGGCTTTGTGGTCTCTCCTTGCCAGGGCTTCACAGTTACCCGAAAAGTTTATGGGGTTAAGTGTATCATAACGCGGTAGAATACAGGGGAAGGACATCCCCCAACATCATTTCTGCCCCCCATTCAGCAACTTTTCGGCAGAGGACGGGTTTTAATGAACGACACACCAGCGGCTGAAATCCCCGATACCGAAGCGCTGGCACGCGCTCGCGAAGGCGATAAAGATGCTTTTGGCGTACTTTACGAGCGTTACGTGCAACGCATCTACAGTTACATTTACTATCGGGTGGGGCACGCCCAGGAAGCCGAAGACCTGACGGCTCGCGTGTTCTACCGCGCCATGCAGCACATTCACCGCTACGAGGAACGCGGCCTGCCCTTTTCGGCTTACCTTTACCGCATTGCCCACAATCTGGTGGCAAACTGGCACCGCGACCAAAGCCGCCGCAAGGAAATTGCCCTCGAAGACACCGCCTGGAACCCGCCCACCACCAGCGACCCGCTGCCGGAACACCACCTCATCCAGTCGGAAGAACAAGCCCAATTGCTGGCGGCCATCCGCCGCCTTCCCTCCGACCGGCAAGAATTGCTCATCCTCAAGTTCGTCGACCGGCTCTCCAACGCCGAAATCGGGCAAATTTTAGGACGCAGCGAAGGCGCCATCAAAAGCCTCTATCACCGCACGCTAATTGCCCTGCGCGCCCAATTGCAAACCCAAAACGAAGAACTATAAAAGGTTGGAACCTCATGATTCACATTGTGACCGACGGCACCGCCGACTTCCCGCCAGGATGGATAGAAAAATACAACATCCACGTCGTCCCCTTTCGCATTCACTTTGGCGAAGAAACCTACGTGCAAGGCGTAGACATCGACGAAGAAGGCTTCTACCGCATGATTGCAGAGCGGCAGATGATTCCCAAAACCTCGCAGGCTTCGCCGGAGCAGTTGGAAGCCCTTTACACGCGCATTGCCCGGCCCGGCGATACGGTGTTTTCCATTCATGTCGGCAGCAAACTTTCCGGGACGTATGAATCGGCAGTCATTGCCAGCCGACGACTGGAAGGCAAGATCCGTGTCATCCCCTTCGACAGCGCCGCTGGGGCAGCCGCCCTCGCCTTCATGTGCAAGGAAGCCAGCGAACTTGCCAGCCGGGGCGCTTCCCCCGAACAAATTCTTGCCCGGCTGGAAGAAATCCGTGACGCTGTCCGCATTGTGCTGACCGTGGATAACCTCGATTACCCTCGCATGAGCGGACGCGTGAAAGCCATTCAGGCTTTCGTGGCTTCTGTTTTGCAACTCAAACCCATCATCGAACTCGACGACGGCGAACTTGTCGCTAAAGACAAGGTGCGCACTCGCGCCAAAGCCCTGCAGCATGTCGTCAAACGTATCAAAGAGGAAATGAAAAACGAACTGGCGGATGTTGCCATCATTCACGCCCGCGTGCCGAGAGAAGCAGAAACCTTGGCGGCG
>JALVOR010000116.1 GCA_027026295.1 Anaerolineales bacterium
GGCCTCGGTCATGGTATCGTCCTGATACTCAAACGTGATTGCCACACCAAGGAATTCTGGCGTTTCGGGGTAGCCTGCAGGTGCTGGACCGTGACAAACCAGGGTGTAAACACTATCGCGCCACTCACTGTGGCAATCGAAGTCTTCCCCTTCTACCGTCACGGATTCATTGCTCATGTACTCACCATTCTCCAAAAAAGCCACGACCACGCTCATGGTGCCGTCGGACAACGGGCAGGAAGCCAGCACATGCGGGGTTGGCGGGTCGTGTTCTGCTGGCTCTTCCGCGCGAGAGCCGCCCTCCGCGTGCGCCGAGGCGCCTTCCTCGCGGCCCTCCTCCACGTCGGCATAGCCGCGAGGCAAAGTGGGCTGCGGCGCGGCCACACAACGGAACCCTACATCCTCGTACACCCGATATGGATTGATACCCAATCGCGCCGTGGTGCGCAGGTTTTCCGGCCTGGAAAACAGCCCGCCGCCGCGCGCCACCTTGCGCGGGCGCATCGGGTCGGGGGGAGCGTCCGGCCCCAAAGGGTTGTCAGCAGGCGAAGAAGCGTAATAGTCAGGGGCGTACCAGTCCTGCACCCATTCCCAGACATTACCGGCCATATCCCACAAATCATAAGGGCTGTTGCCCAAAGCCAAAGAGCCCACCGCCATCGTATCGGGCGGCGACTGGCAGCCGGCAAAGTTGGCGCGGTCGCACGAGGGTGCTTCGTCGCCCCAGGGATAACGCAAGCCATCGGTGCCGCGGGCAGCAAGTTCCCATTCCGCTTCGGTGGGAAGGCGTCCACCAGCCCAGGCACAGTAGTCATGCGCCATTTTCCACGTGACCCCCACCACAGGATAATTGGCATAGGCCGGGTCGGCACCGTGGCTGGCAGAGCCGGTGCCCAAAACCTCCGCAGGTGCACACCCTCCCGCAGCGACACATTCAGCGTACATCCCGTTGGTTACTTCGTGACGGTAAATGTAAAAACCTGTCACCGTCACCTGATGCTGCGGCATTTCATCGGCTTTGGCGTCGGCATCACCCAAAGCGCTTCCCATCAAAAAAGTACCGCCGGGAATGAAAACGGTTTCGCTTCCATCAGTGTTCGACGGCGCACTGGCGCCTTCCCCTGTTTCACTGATCGTATGATTGGCCTCCCCTGTCGCGGTCACACCGACTTGCAAACCTGCTCCTCCGGAAACCGGCGAGGGCGTCGCAGGAGAAGGTAAATTACAGGCAACCACGAACGCGATGCCAAAAAACAACACGAGCCACAAAAGCGTACGTTTTCTGTCCATGACCTTCACCTCCTGATACCAGCCTACCAGTTTTTCCCTCATCGCGCATCGGGGCGGAGTACCATTTTTGTACTATGTTTGAACGCTATCCCCTTACTTTCCCCCACAAAAACGCCACAGGGGCACGGCAACGCCGCGCCCCTGTGATTCGTCAAGAGCAATATAAAGGGCTTCGCGCCCGTTTATTGATCCAGCATCGGCATCCAGATGCCCTTTTCGCGGGCAACCTGGATGGATTTTTCATAGCCCGCATCTGCATGGCGCACCACGCCCAGGCCCGGGTCGGTGACCAGCACACGCGCCAGACGCCGCGCCGCGCCTTCGGTGCCGTCGGCGACGACCACCATGCCCGCGTGCTGGCTGTAGCCGATGCCTACCCCGCCGCCGTGGTGGAACGAGACCCACGTCGCGCCGGCCACCGCGTTGAGCAGCGCGTTCAAAATCGGCCAATCGCTGATGGCGTCCGAGCCGTCTTTCATGGCCTCGGTTTCCCGGTTGGGGCTGGCCACCGAGCCCGCGTCCAGATGGTCGCGGCCGATGACGATGGG
>JALVOR010000117.1 GCA_027026295.1 Anaerolineales bacterium
CGATGTAACCGTCCTCGGTTTCGGGCGCCTGTGCCATCAACTTCTCGGGGTGCGGGAAAGGCTGCCAGCGGTCTTCCCGCGGCGGCGCGCTGATTTCCTGCGTGTAGGGCACGCCGTGGGACGTGATGGGTGTGTCGGCGTCCAGCGGCACGGCTTCCAGTTCGTGAATCGCGTCCAGTTGCTTGTTGAGTTCCCTGCGGAGATATTCCGCCTCGTCGCCGCTGAGTTCAAAGGCGGCGAGTTCCACCAAGTGGTCGAACAGGGTGCGGTCGATTTCCTCGCTCATCTTGCCTCCACGAAAAGTAACTGCTCAGCCTTGGCAGGGAAACCACAGATTTCACAGATTAGCACAGAAAATACAGAATTGCTCTTTGCGCCCTTTGCCTGCTTTGCGCTCTTTGCGTTATCCTCTTGCCACCTTGGCGACTTGTTTCTCGCGCTTCTGCGCGCACATCGCAGGCAGGCTGAACAGTTACCACGGAAATGGGATAGGACAATTGTAGCACAGGCGGCTGGTAAAATAGATTCGTTGCCTTGTTGCATCGTCACTTGGTTGCACTGGGCACCAAGCACCCGGGCACTGGGTATCCAGACACCGGGCATCCCTCACCACATGACACGGAAACACACGACACTGGAACATACCATGTTGACTTATCTCATCGTCGGGCTCGGGAACCCGGGCCGGGAATACGCCCCAACCCGCCACAACGCGGGTTTCATGCTGGCCGACGCCTTGGCCGCGCGGCTGGGCGTGCGCTTTCGGCGACTGCAGTTCAAAGCCCTGACCACCGATGCCCGCTACGGCGAGGCCAAAATCATCCTCGCCAAGCCGCAGACCTACATGAACCTCTCCGGGCAGGCCGTGGCGCCGCTGCTGCGCTTCTACAAAATTCCGCCGGAGCGGCTGCTGGTGGCCTACGACGACCTGGATCTGCACCTGGGCACGGTGCGCCTGCGCCCCAAAGGCGGCCACGGCGGCCACAAGGGGATGCGTTCCATCATCGAGCGCTTAAGCACCCAGGAATTCCCCCGCCTGCGGCTGGGCATTGGCCGCCCGCCCGGGCGCATGGACGCGGCGGCTTACGTGCTGCAGCCTTTCAGCCCGGCCGAGTTGGAAGCCATGACCATCGCCTTCGACCGCGGCGTGGAAAGCATCTTCCGCTGGCTGGACGAGGGGCTGGAGACCGCGATGAACTTCGTCAACGCGCCCGAACCCAACGACTAAACGGCCTTGCGACCACCCGACAGCCCAACCCCCTGACTTCCTCCCCATGCTTCTTTCCCTCCTGACCGCCTCACTGCCGCTACGCGCCGTGGCCGAAGCCCTGCGGGCAGGCGCACCCATCCCCGGCGCGGTGGAAAGCCCCGTCGCGCCGCCCAACCTCGCGCTGCCCCGCGCGGCGCGCCTGCCGGTGGCGGTGGCGCTGTGGCAGGCGTTGGGGGTGCCCGTGGTTTGGCTGACCCACCGCGCCGATTACCTGCTGCTCGCCCGGCGGGAACTCGGTCTGTGGCCGTCCGAAACCAACACCGCCAACCTGCTGACCTTCCCCGAACCGCCCAGCCCCTTCGACCCGCCCGAACAGTGGGACGAGCGCACCCGCACCGAGCGGTTGCAAGTGTTGAGCGCGCTGGCGGCCCATTTCGTGCCTGCCGCCGCCCGCCAAACGTCCCTCATCCTTACCACCGCCCGCGCCCTGCTGCCACCCCTGCTGCCTCGCCGCGCCTTCCTCAAGGCAGCCCGCCGCCTGAAACCAGGCCAGCGCCTCAACCCCACCGCTTTGGCGCGCGACCTGGTAGCCCTGGGCTACGAACCCGTCACCACCGTCACCG
>JALVOR010000118.1 GCA_027026295.1 Anaerolineales bacterium
TGTACAAAATCTTCCGCTGGAACGGCGGTTTCAAACTGCTCAGCGCTGGAAGCCCTCGCCGCCCGGCTGAGCGTGCCTCAGGCGCTCACGGTGGTGCAAGCCCTCACGCAAGCGTTGGACGATTTGGAGCGCTTTGTCAACCCCCGCCTGCTGGCAGAAAACGTGGCGCTGCTGCTTCCTGCCGTTCACCTTCCCCAACCTATTGACCAGGCAACCCAACCGTGAAATTCGACGCCTCACTGCCCCCTTTGCCCCTCAAAGACGTACCCGCGGTGGCTGAAGCCGCCGAGGCACTGGGCTTTGCCGCCATCTGGACGACCGAAACCCAGCACAACCCTTTCCTGCCCGGCGCGCTGATTGCCGAGCACACCCGCCGCCTGAACTTCGGCACCGCTGTTGCCATTGCCTTTGCCCGCAGTCCTGCCGACCTTGCCTACGCCGCGTGGGACTTGGCTGCCGCCTCAGAAGGGCGCTTCATCCTCGGCCTGGGCACCCAGGTCAAGGCGCACATCACCCGCCGCTTCGGGATGCCATGGCCGGATTCCGTGGTGGGCAAACTGCGGGAGCAAATCCAGGCCGTACGCGCCTTCTGGCACGCATGGCAGCACGGCGAGCGCCTCAACTTCCGCGGGGAATACTACAAACTCACCCTCATGTCGCCCTTCTTCAACCCCGGCCCCATCGAGCACCCCGAGGTTCCCATTTACATTGCGGGCGTCAACACCGGCCTGGCGCGGCTGGCGGGCGAGGTGGCCGATGGCTTCCTGGTGCACCCCTTCCACACGCCGCGCTATCTGCGCGAGGTACTGTTGCCCGCCATCGAGAAGGGCGTTGCCAAAGGCGGGCGTGAAGGCCGCCCGGCGCTGCAACTCACCGCTTTCGTGGTCACCGATGAGGCCGAGGAAGCCTTCGTGCGCTCGCAGATTGCCTTCTACGCCAGCACGCTTTCTTACCGGCGGGTGATGCGCCTGCACGGCTGGGAGGACGCCGCGGAGCGGCTTTCCGCCCTGGCCGCCCGCGGCAAGTGGGGAGACATGCCCGCGCTGATTAGCGACGACATGCTGCACACCTTCGCCACGGTGGCTTCCCCCGAAGACCTGCCCGCGGCGCTGGAAGCCCGCTACCAGGGGCTTGCCGACAGGCTGGCGCTTTACACACCCTTTGTGCCCGGCCAGAAAGATGACCTCTGGCGGCGGCTGATTGCACATTTCAATGCTCCTGCTGAAGAAACCACAGATGACGCAGAGCGATAAACACAGCAGCCCCCCTTTAATGAAGGCGTTTGTCGTAGGGCGGGACGGCGTCCTGCCCTACTTGGCGACCTTGGCGCCCTACAAAAGCGAGGAGATTTCCCGATGATCATCGACGCCCACGAAGACCTGGCATGGAACATGCTTGTCTATGAGCGTGATTACACCCGCAGCGCTCGCGAAACCCGCCGCTGGGAAGCCGAAAGCGGCAGTTACGCGCCGCAGGTCAACGGCAACACCCTGTTAGGCTACCCCGATTACCTGCGCGGGCAGGTGGGCATTGTGTTTGCCACCCTTTTCGTGCCGCCCATCCGCCGCAAGGCCGGCAAATGGGACAAGCCCGCTTACGCCAACGCCGAAGAAGCCCACAAGTTCTATTGGCAGGAACTCGGCCTTTACCACCGCCTGACCGAAACCCACCCCGAAAAATTCCGCCTACTGCGCACCCTTGGCGACCTGAACGCCCACATCGCCGAGTGGAAGCGCAAGCCCGCCGACGCCCCCAAGCCTGTGGGGCTGGTGGTGCTGATGGAAGGGGCGGAAGGCGTGCGCACCCCCGACGAACTGCCCGACTGGTGGGAAGGCGGCGTGCGGCTGATTGGCCCCGCATGGGCAGGCACCCGCTTTTGCGGCGGCACGGGCGAACCTGGCCCCCTCACCGCTGAAGGCCGCTCCTTGCTGCGCGGCATGGCCGAGGTTGGCTTTGCCCTCGACATCAGCCACATGGACCCCGAATCGGCGCGCGAGGCAGTAGAAATTTACGAAGGGGTGGTGGTCGCCAGCCACGCCAACCCCGCCGCGCTGCTTTCCGAAAGCAACAGCAACCGCTTTTTGCCCGATGATGTCATCGATGCCCTCGCCGCCCGCGGCGGCGTCATTGGCATTGTGCCCTTCAATCGCTTTCTCGATGCCACATGGAAGCCTGGCGACCCCCGCCTGCCGCTGGAAAAAGTGGTCGAGCACCTCGACTATATCTGCCAGCGCACTGGCAGCAGCAAACACGTCGCCCTGGGCACCGACTTCGACGGCGGCTTTGGCGTAGAAAGCACGCCCGAAGGCATCGATACCATTGCAGATTTGCAAAAACTGGCCGCATTGTTGCACACACGCGGTTATACTAAGGATGACATTGCCGCGATTTTCGCCCACAACTGGCTGCGCAAACTGCGGCAGGTCTTCAAAGCATAGACAAATCGCGAAAACATTCGCCCGTCCATCTTCCAGACGAAAGGAGGCTTCATTATGATGAAGACAATCTCGCGTTTCCGCTGGGTGGTCGGCATCCTGCTCTTTGCAGCGGTGCTGGCTGCCTGCCAATCCAAGCCCAACGCCCCCGCCCCCATTCAAACCCCGGCAGCAACAGTACCGGTCGTGCAGGGCGTAGCGCCTTCGCCCACAGTAGCCCCTGCCGCAGCCGAAGAAAGCCAACCCAAACCTGCCGCAACAGAAGAACCTGTTGCGACGCAGGCGCCCCAGCCCAAAGCAACGGCTGCGCCTGCTGGCCGCATCGCCGGCTGGGTGTGGGAAGACCACTGCACCGTGACCAACGCATCCGATGGCACCGTAACGGCAGGGGCAAATTGCCAGAACGACCCCAGCGCAGGCTATGTGGGCGATGGCATCCGCCAGAACGACGAGCCTGCCCTGGCGGGTGTGCGCGTGCAACTTTCCCAGGGTTCGTGCCCCGGCGCACCGTTGAGCGTGACCGTGACCAACGGTGAAGGGTACTACCAGTTCAGCCAGGTGCCGGCGGGAACCTATTGCATTTCCGTAGATACCCAGGATCCCGCCAACGCCTCCCTGCTCGGCGCTGGCACGTGGACACAGCCGGGCATTGGTGCCGGGCAGGCGATGGTGGTATTGCCCGACGGTGGCGCAGCGGCAGTCAACTTTGCCTATTTCCGCAAGGCTCCCGAACCCACCCCCGTCGCCAAGGCACAACCTACGGCCACCCCCGAAGCAACGGCAGAGGCTACAGCGACGCCCGAACCCACAGTGACGCCCACAGAAGCCCCCGATGCCACCAAGCCCTACACCCTCGGCGAACCCGACGTGGACGACAATATGACCGTCCCCGGCGCTCACTGGTTCACGATGATACCAACCGGCTGGAATGGCTGGGTCAACTACACGGCTACGGGTGAAGGGCTGCTCATTTCCGTACTCAAACCCGGCGTGAACAACTACTGGGTCGCCTCCAATTATCCGGCGCTGAAAAACGGCTATGTGGAAGCCACCTTCCGCACAGGCAACAACTGTGTTCGCAAGAACCGCTATGGCCTTGCCGTGCGCGGGCCCGAGCGCTATGAAGGCGTACTCTTCATGGTGTCGTGCGATGGCATGTACAAAATCTTCCGCTGGAACGGCGGTTTCAAACTGCTCAGCGACTGGACACGCACCACCGCCATTCACACCGGCAGCCGACAGGTCAATCACATCGGCGTCTGGATGGAAGGGAACAAACTCACCCTTTACATCAACCACGCCCCTGTAAAGACGGTGGAGGAAGACGTCTTCACCAGCGGCGGCATTGGCATTGTGGCCGGCGCAGAATCTGCCGATGGCTTTGACGTGACCGTCAACGAAGTCAAATACTGGGTTCTGCCGTAATCTCCCCGTTTTCCTCAAAAGGGAAAGCGGCGTCGCGGAAAGGCGTCGCTTTCCCTTTCACGCGCTGGCTGGATAAACAAACCTATGCCTGAACAACAACCATTCTACATTGCCATCGAAGGCGTCATCGGCGTAGGGAAGACCACCCTCGCCCGCATGTTGCAGCCCCGTTTGGGCGCCAGCGAACTGCTGCTGGAAGTCTTCGAAGAAAACCCTTTTCTGGCGAAATTCTACGAAGATCGCGCCCGCTACGCTTTCCAAACGCAGATTTTCTTCCTGCTCAGCCGCTATCATCAGCAAAACCGCGCCGTGCCCGGCTTCCTGGAAAGCGGCAGCAGCCTGATCGCCGATTACACTTTTGAGAAAGACGCGCTGTTTGCCCAAATCAACCTGAGCGGTGATGAACTGGTCATGTACTATCGGGTGCACGAGGCGTTAGCCGAGAAAATCCCCCTGCCCGACCTGATCGTGTACTTGCGCGCCGACCCCACAGTGCTGATGCAGCGCATTGCACTGCGAGACCGACCTTACGAGCGCAACATGGACCCGGCTTACATTGCCCAACTGCACGATGTGTACGAAGCCCACTTCGCCAAACGCAAGGGCGCGCCCGTGCTGACCATCGACACCACGCACATGGATTTCGTGCGTTACCCCGACCATCTGGAAGACATCGAGCACCGCATCCGGCGGGCGCTGCAGATGCCCCCTTACCAAAACGCCCTACCGTTGTAACTCGCCGCTGGGAGACGAAAAAGCGCTCGGCTTGTGTCGCCGAGCGCTTTTTGACTTAGCGCCTATCCAAAAATTCTTTGCAGATGTGTCACTGCGAGGCGGGCTAAGCAATGACGAAGCCCGCCGAAGCAGTCTCCTGACCGATAGAAAGGGGGATTGCTTCACCCCGGAGCCTGCGCCGAGCGCAGCGAGGGGGGCTCGCAATGACACCACCACGATATTTTTCGGATAGTGTCTTAACCGTTCAGCACTGACAATTGGCGTCCCAAAAATCCGCGGGCGTCCGTTATTATCCGTATCATCCGTGGCCTGTTTCCGTAGGGCTGAACAGTTACCACTTGCCAAACCCAAAGGTGTTCTACGAGCCGCTGAGCAGGCTGCCCAGCAAGTCACCGCCGATGCCATCCACGCCTTTCTTTTCGCCCACCTGACTGCGCGCGCCGGCAAGGATGCGGTCGGCGAGGCGGGAAAGCGGCAGGCTTTGCAACAACACCCGCCCCGGCCCGCGCAGCGTTGCCAGGAAAAGCCCCTCGCCGCCGAAGAGGACATTCTTGAAGCCTTTGACAAACCTGATGTCGTAATCTACCGTCACCGAAAAGCCAACGAGGCAGCCGGTATCCACCCGCAGGGTTTGCCCCGCTGCCAGTTGTTTTTCGATGATGGTGCCGCCCGCGTGGACGAAGGCCAGACCGTCGCCTTCCAGCCGCTCCAGAATGAAACCTTCGCCGCCGAACAGCCCTGCCCCCAGGCGCTTGCTGAACGCCACGCTGACGTCGATGCCCTGCGCCGAGCACAGGTAAGCATCACGCTGGCAGATAAAAGCGCCGTTTTCCTGCCCCAAATCCACAGGTACGATTTTGCCGGGATAGGGAGCGGCAAAAGCCACGCTGGCCTTCCTGCTGCTGCGGTTGTGGAAGGTGGTAATGAAGAAACTTTCGCCCGCGAAGGCGCGCGCCAGCCCCTTGAGGAAGCCGCCGCCCGTCGAAGTTTCCATCTCAATGCCGTCTTCCATAAAGGTCATGGTGCCGGTTTCAGCGCGCACGCCTTCGCCGGGGTCGAGGATGATTTCCACCATTTGCAGATCGTCGCCGTGCAGGCGATATTCAATAGACATTATCACGGTTTAAGTAGGGACAGGGTCATAGTGCCAGGGTCTGAAGTTCAATCGGAAGTTGTGCAAGCCACAACAGGTTTCCATGACTTGGTCGCGGAACCCTTGCTTCCAGTTACG
>JALVOR010000119.1 GCA_027026295.1 Anaerolineales bacterium
TGGTGCTGGACTACATCCAGCGCGCGCCGGTGGTCAACCGCATGGGGCAGTTGATCACCGACGACACCCGCGCCGGGGAAGCCGCCGCTGCACTCAAGCGCATGGCGCTGGAGCACGGCTGGGGCGTGGTGGGCATCTCGGCGATGGAAAAGGGCTCGTTCACCCCCGGCGACCTGGAACGGCTGCGCACCAATCCCGAACAGACGCTGGCCACCCTCCTGGGCGACGAGCGCCTGGTGTACGAGGCCGACCGCGTCTTCGTACTCTATCGCCTGGAAACGCTGTCCTGCGGCTGCTGCTACCGCTGGGCGCGCCTGACTGCCAAGAACCGGTTAGGGCAAACGGGGCTTGATGAGGTGCTTTTCTGGGGCCAGCGCACTTTGGCTACGCTGCCTTCGGTATCCGATGATGGCCTGGCAGTCACGGCTCCCGGCAAACAACCCGGCTAATCAAACAGGTGTACTATGGCTAATTTGGTACAGATTATCATGGCAATGGCCGCCGAGACCTGGCGGGTGCTGGTGGTGGGGCTGATTGCCATTCTGTCGCTGGCCATGCTCGCCCACACCATCCGCGCCACGGCTGCGATGGGGACGGGCAGCGGTCAGGGGTTTGGTCAGGCCATCCTCGGCCTTCTGGGACCGCTGATGGTCGGGCTGTTCCTGTTCCTGGGCGCGCCCCCGCTGCTGCACGCACTAACTACCGTGCATTCGTGCAGCAGCACTTTCGCCGACCTGACGGCCTGGTCACAACGCATCCTGGCCGCTCTGATTGCCTTTCGGCTGCTCAAAGTGGCATACCTGGCAATGGTGGCAGACGCTATCGGCACAGGTGAAGCCGCGGCCATGCTGCTCAATGAAGCCGCGGGCGTCATTGCCGTCATGCTGTTCATTCCGTTTATCAACGGCGTGGCCGCCACGCTGTTGGGATGTTAGTTCGCTATTCACTGTTTCGGGAGGTTCCTCATGTTACAACCTTTACTCGCTCAATTGACAAATCTCGCTGCCGAGTTTTGGGCTTTCGGCGTTGGGGTGCTGCTCATTCTGGCCAGCCTGCTCATGCTCTACCGCGCCATCCAGGGCACAACCGCCCTGGGGTTTGGCAGTGGCCAGATGGCTGCCGCTGCCGTGATTGGCATTGTCGGCATCCTGATTATCGTCATGGCAGCCTTCAAGGTCATTCCTTCGTTTGCCGAGATCCTTAAGTCCAGCGCGCCTTCTGCGCCGTTCAAGTGAGGCTGCTATGGGTGGATGGGAACGCAATATCGTCATCTTCGGCGCGGCAGGTGTGACGGCCGTTATCGGGCTGTTCGTGGGTGGCATGGCCGCGGGGCTGGTGTGGACTTTCTTTGTTCTGGCCGTGGCCATGTTCCTTGCCCTGGGCCGCTTCGGCCCTGACCATGTACCCCTGGAAACCTGGCTGTTGCGCTGGTGGCGGTATTCTCGCTCGGTGCGCCGGTACACCTACGCCCGCCCCAGCGCATCGGCGCCGGCAGCCAGGGCGAGCGCACCGCGGCCAACACCGCCGCCCGTGCCTCCTGCGGCAACGCCGGTGACCTTTGCCGACGAGAAAAGCGCGTACTATGGTGCGGTGACGGTGCTCATGGTGGTAGCCGGCATCGTTTTTCTCAACTGGCTTCGCGTCGGCGGCGACGCCGACCTTGCTCACTCGCTCCTAATGCTCTTTGGGAGGTAGGCTCTATGGCAATGCTTATTGGTCTTCTGGCTGCCCTGGCCGCTGCCGCTGTTCCTCTGACCATCGGCAGGGAATGGGGAAGCGAAAGGCGCATGGCGCAGGTAATGGGGGTAGCGCACCCTCATCGCCGTTTTGACCTCGCCCGCCTTGCTCGTGAAAGCGGGACGGGGTTGCAGCCGCATCAAATCATCATGGGCTTGCTGGCCTGGTCTGTGGGCGGCTTCCTTCTGGGACTTCCCCAGGGTGTTTTTGTCGCTTTGCTTTTTGGCCTGGCCGGTGGGCTGATTTACTGGGGCAGTCTCACCGACAAGCGGGAAGACCGCCGCAGTAAACAGGCCGTGCAAATTGCCCGTGCAATGGGCATCATCGAAACGGTGTTGTCGCAAGGGCGACCGTTGCACGACGCGCTGGAACAGGCAGCCCAGGCATCGCCCCTCGAAGGGCGTGAAGTCCTGGAAGACCTGGTGCGGCGTATGCGGCAGGTTTCCGCCAACGAGATGGCCCGCGCCGTGCGGGAATGGGATGAGGCCTGGGACAACCCGGCCACGGACATGCTGGCTGCTGCGTTGCTGGCCGCGCTGGAATCGCGCATCGAAGTCGCCCCTTTGGTGGGGTCGTTGCAGGAAAACATCATGGACGTCACCGACACCCTCCGGCGCACCCACGCCGAAGCCCAGGGTATCATCTGGCAATCCCGCTTCCTGGCTTTCTGGCCGATTATCGTGCTGGCCATTATCTCGCTCGCGACGCCTTCCTGGGCGGTGGCGTATCGCCATAATCCCTTGCTTATCCTCCCGGCCCTGATTGGTTCGGCTTTGACCTGGGCTTTGTCCATGCGGCAAATCCGCAACGGTTTGAGCGTGGACGCCGCCGTGGGTATTGGCGCACACGGTGAAGGCGAAATCCAACTCGACCGGTTGGGCAAGGTGCTATGAAAGGCATCCTCAAGGGCATGGCCGCCGTGGTGTTCGGCGGCATGGGGTGCTTCATCACGATAGTGTTCGTCGTTGTACTGGCGGTGGTCTTCGCTGCGGCGGCTGTGGGCAATGCCCTCCCTCAACCGCTGCAAAGCATGTACTTTGCCTGGCTGCTCACGGGCGTGCCCAATCAATCGGACGCCGTGCTGCCCGTGGGAAGTTCACACATTCCTTTCACTGGCTACGACGGCCCCACCGGGTTTGTTTGCGCCGTACCCGCCCAGGGCGCAACCCTGACCGATTGTTTTGGGACGCCGCGGGTGTGGGGCTACCATCACGGGCTGGATTACGGCGTACCCGAAGGCACCCCCGTGACCGCCCCGATGAGCGGCATCGTCACTTACGCTGCCTTTTCCCCCATAGGCTACGGCAACCTGGTGGTTATCGAGAACCACGGCTACCAGGTGCTTTTGGCGCACAATGAATCTGTCGCCGTGCATGTGGGCCAGGTGGTGGTGGCCGGTCAGGTCATTGCCTACAGCGGTAATACGGGGAACTCCACAGGCCCGCACCTGCATTTCGAGGTGCGCCGGGCCAGCGAGAAAGGCTCCGAGGCGATGGATCCGGCCACCGTATTCTTGCCTGGCCAAACCGAAGCGTGCAACTGGTATCATCTGGTGCCTGCCAACGAATACGAAACTAAAGGCTGTGAAAGGTTCCATTGACCATGTTTCCAACTGTGCGCGTAGGCCCCGCCGTTTTCCACGAACACCTGTCGCCTGACTGGGGCGATGACGTGGGGGATGTCTTCGTTTTGCACGCTTCGCCCCGCGCCAGCCTTCCACCCTGGCTGTGGGGGCGGGTGGTCATGGCCGCAGGCAAGGTGCTCTTTCAGAAACGCCCCGGCGCGTGTATCTGGCTGCGGGTGCCCCCTTTGGAGGAAACCGGACGATGGTGGCGAAAAATGCTCACGCATTCCCTGGGCGCAACGCCTGCGCCTGTGGCGGTGGGAAGCGGTGAGGAGCCGCCGCCCCCGGAACGGTTTTCGTTTCCGGTCAGGCGTTTCAGCGCGCCGCTTTCCCCTGGCCGGTTGAGCGACACGTATCCCGACCTCTCCGCCACGGCGGGAACGGTGTTGGGCGTTTTAGCCCGCATTGGCGAAGGCTACACAGCGGAGATTGCATCGCTGGCTTTGGTTTCCCTGCCTTCGGCTCGCAAAGCCCTCTACCGGCTGCAAAAAGACACCCTGGTGGCGCGAAAGACCAACAACCGCTGGCCATATTGGGAAAGCACGCGGAAGGGCGTTTCCCTGGCTTTGCGGATGTGGGGCGTACCTAAAGGGGCGCGTTTCCAGGTGCGTACCGAGCGCAAGACCCGCACGGCATACCGTCACCGGCGGGTCTCCCGTTTGTGGAACGCCTGGCTGCAAAAGGCCGGCTACACGGTAGTGGGCGGTTGGAGCGAAGTGCTCTTGCCCGGCGCACGCGGCTTTGCCCCCGACGCCCTGGCCTGGGGCTATGTTGGGGAATACGAAACGCTGTTCTGGCTGGAAGTGGAAGGGGGGCACAAGTCACGGCAGCAGATTGCGGCCCGGGCCGAGAAACGCTTGCTGGTTGCCCAGGGGTTTGCCAGGCTTTACGGCGTCCACCTGGTCTTCACCCTCCTGGGCATTCCCTGGGCGGTGGAGGCTGCCCTGCGGGGAATGACGCGGGTGGAACCGTTTACTGCTGTGCTGCTGGGGGATTGGAGCGCGTTTGGAAGGCTGCCGAAGGTGAGATGGGGAAAAGTGCAATTACTCCCAAAGCACCCCAGCGAGACTATTGAGCGTTAAAAAAGCAGAGGCGACTTTCGTCGCCTCGCGCCCTGCCCCCGAAGGGACAGGGGGTCTGTTCTAGCAATACACCAGGACTTGAGGAGAAGTCAAGGGAGAAGACGATATTGACTGGGGTGAGGTTCCTGGACATAAAGGCCTATCAAGGCTTGGTGGTCAAACCATTTTTGGTCAAAGGTTTCCACCACTTCAAGCGGGTGAATATATTTGTCGACCCACAATGCCGTGGCAAGATGAATGGCATCCAATGGGGTAAGTTTGACGTGGTTGGCTCTAAAACTGCGGATCAAATTACGGGCGGATCTGAGAATAGGTGTTGAAGCTTCAACCAGAAGTATCCGAGGGTCTTGCCAAAGGTTTTCAATGACAGACAGATTTTGAGAGGAAATATTTGCCTCTGAAACACGCTCTTGCGCTGTAAATACGACTTCCACAACGGATACGGCGCTGGTTACCAGCCTCAGCCCGTTTGGGGGGAATTCATCCAGACGTTGCCGGATCTTATCTGCTCTCTCAGGTTCATTTTGCAGCCACGCAATAAACACCGAGGCATCCCAATAAAGATAGGTAAGGTTAGACGACGGACTCATCGCTCTCCCTCAGGCGGCGAACTATGTTTTCAGCAGGTTCAAGGTAAGATAATGCACCGCGGGCGGCGTCCAATGCCTGGACAGTTCCCTTAGCGGGTAAAATCTGCAGGATGGCAACTTTTTGGGGCGCACCAGTGATAGGGTCGCGCTCAATATACCCTGTAACAACAACCTCTTTTCCCCACAAATCGCGGGCCTCCTGCATATACCGCTGATATTCCTCACCTTCTGCTGGTGGATAACTGGCGATAACGCGCCGCCCAGTCATCTTGTCGCGCAACCCCAGGCGAATACGAGGAGTTTCTGCCCAGGCTGCATCAAGCTTTCCGGATACCGTTCCTACAACCATAGGAGAAGGAGATGGCTTATATTGCAAACGTTTCTTTACAGCCACTTCTCTTTCCAAAGCCCCCAGGCGTAAGGCTTTTACTTTGCCGTCAATCACCTTGGTTAGAGCAAAAGCATATTCAGGGACTGGTTCCGGAAATTCTATGGGTTTCTCCTCCGCCAGAGAACGAGCGGTAGCCAAAAAGGCTTGAGCGACTTCAATAGCCAGCGGGGTTTGAATTTCGGGGGCTACAGAAGCAATCGCAGAGCCGGAGGCAAGCTCTGCGATATTCCATTGAACGGCATCAACGCGTTGCCCCAAATGCTGGGTGAGGGCATTGAGTAAACCGGTAAAGGTTTTGAGTGTTTCGGCAAAATCCTCGAGAGGTATTTGGTCGCCATCCAAAGCGAGAGTGATTTTTGGAACTTCTTTGCCGTTCATGGCCTCCGCCTCCTTCAATAAG
>JALVOR010000120.1 GCA_027026295.1 Anaerolineales bacterium
CTGTAACCCAGCAAGTCGGCAGTGCGTTGCTGCAGGGCAGCAAAAACGACATTGGAATTGGTATTGCTGCCGGTCATGAACGCCCCCAACGCCCCCACCCACGGCGCTATCAGCGGGTACGCCTTCCCCACCGCGTCGGCCAGGCCGCGGGCCAGGGTTTCGGTCATACCGGCGTGCTGCATCACCATCGCCATCGCCACCATGGAAGCAATGCCCACGCTGGAACCCATTACCCGCTGCACCGTGCCGCCCACAATGCGCCGCACCGCGCCGGGCCTGTACCAGCCCGCCCGCCGGTAGAACAGGTACGCCACAAGGGAAGAATACGCCAGCACAGCCCCGGCATGGCGGAAAACGGCCAGTTTGCGACCCATGCCTGCGGGCGTCACGAAACCGCGCGCCGTCGCCACCTGGGGAAAGGGCACCTGCACCACTAACAGGCTTTCCAGGAACGCCCGCACGGGGTGCACCACTTGCACGGTGAGGGTAATGACCACCAAGGCAAGGTAGCCGGAAAGGGCGATTACGATGGCGCGGGCGGTGGGGCGGGCAGCGTCTTCCGCTGGTGGGGAAACCGCCGAGGTCGGCAAGCGCATGGCAAGGAAGACACCCACCAGCAGCCCCGCCAGGCCGCCGCCCAACGCGCCGATGTTCCAGAGGTGGTTGGTCGCCAGCAGGTACTGCACCCCGCTCATCACCAAGCCCATCACCAGCACCACAGGCCACAGCCGCTTGACGGCTTCCCACCCCGCGGCAGCATGGGCGACCATCAGCCCCACCAGCAGGCCGGAAAGCCCCAAAAAGGTCGCCGTGGGCGGCGCGAGCAGTTCGCCGGGCAGGCCGGTGGCCGCCATCAGCGCCTGGAACGAGGTCGCCAGTGAGCCGAAACTGACCGCCCACGCGTGCCCCACCGAGGGGGCAACCACCGCGGTGAGGGGCGAAAAGCCCAGCCCCACCAGCAGCGGCGCGGTTACCGCCACGGGCACGCCAAAGCCACCCACGCCCTGCAAAAACGAGGCAAACGCCCACGCCAGCAGCAGCGCCTGCATCCCGCGGTCGGCGGTCAGGCCGGGCAGCGCCTGCCCAATGGTCTCGATGGCGCCCGCTTCGTCGGCCACCCGATAGAGCAGAAACGCCGCCCAGACAATGAACAGCACATCCAGGATGAGGAAAAGGGCTTTGGCGTGGGCATACGCCAGCAAGCGCGGCCCCGCGCCAAAATAGCCCGCGGCAACGACCAGCGCGGTGAGGTAGCCCGCCCCGCCCGCGCGGGAAGCGCCCCACCGTTTGCCAATCATCAACACCAGAATGACCAGAACGGGAAGGGAAGCAAGGAAGAAAGACAAAATGACCTCGGGAGTCAAATAGTCGGATAGTCGGTTAGTCAGTTAGTCCGACTAACCGACCACGCGACTATCCGACGACGCGACTACTCGACAAATTTCTCGAACCAGCCAACGATGTGGTTCAGCCGCGCGATGCGCTTGTCGGTGCGCCCGACGCGTGAAAGGCCATGCGGCTCGCCCGGGAAGCGCACGAACTCGGTTTCCACGCCGCTGTATTTCAGCGCCGCGTAAGCCTGCTCGCCCTGGTCAATGGGGCAGCGCAGATCCTGCTCGCTGTGAACGATGAGGGTAGGCGTGGTGGCTTTGTGCAGGTAGGGCAGGGGCGACATGCGCCAGTAATCGTCCAACGCCTCCCACGGGGGCTTACCCACGCCGATGAGGTGCTGGGTGAGGTAATTCATGTCGCTCGCGCCCCACATGCTGATGTGGTTGGAAACCGACCGCTGAGCGACCGCGGCCTTGAAGCGCCCGGTGTGCCCTACCACCCATAGCGTCATGTAGCCGCCGTAACTGCCGCCGGTCACGCCCATGCGCTCCTCGTCCACATAGGGCAGGGCGGCAAGGTAGTCGGCCCAGGCCATGACGTCGCTGTAATCGCGGTCGCCCCAGTTGCCCCAGATGGCTTTGGTGTGCGCCTCGCCGTAGCCGGTGCCGCCGCGGGGGTTGCAAAAGCCCACCACGTAGCCCTTGGCGGCGAAGGCGTAAAACTCGTGCATCATCAGGAAGCCGTACTGGGTCATCGGGCCGCCGTGGATTTCCAGAATCAGCGGGTATTTCTTGGCAGGGTTGAAATCAGGCGGCTTGAGAATCCAGCCCTGCAGGCGGTAGCCGTCTTCGGGGTTGGTGAACCAGACCTCCTCGGTTTCGCCCAAATTGGTGCGGCGCAGCCAGGCGTTGACGCGGGTAAGTTGGCGGCGGCGTCCGGTGGCGGTATTGAGGCGGTAAATCTGCCCCGGGTCGGTGAGGTCGCCGTAGAAATAGGCCAAGGTGCGCCCGTCTTTGGCAAGCGAGAGCGCGCCTACCGCGCCGTCTTCGTCGATCAGCGTTTCCAACCCCGTGCCGTCGCGGCGGATGCGGCAGAGTTGCACCTTGCCGTGGGTTGCGCTGTGGAAGTAAAGCGCCTCGGCATCGGGCGTCCACTGGGGTGGGGTGGTGGTGACGGCCGCGATGAGGTCGTTGATGACGTCGGCGGCGGCGTGCAGGCCGTAGGCGGCGGTGAGATTGCGGGCTTCCCCGCGGCCGTTGGCGGGCATCACCCACAGGGAAGTCGCCCGCCACCACTCGAACAGCCCTTCGCTGCCGAGGTAAGCCAGCCACTTACCGTCGGGCGAAACCGCCAGGTTGCCCTTCGCACCCGTGGGCGTGGGCAGGCGCTCCGGCTCGCCGCCTTTCGCGGGAATGCGGAAGATGTCGATGGCTTCCGGCGCCAGGTCGGGGTCGGGCTGGCGATTGCTGAGGTAGTAAATCCACTTGCCGTCGGGCGACCACACCGCGCCGTATTCCTCGTAAATTTCGTGGTCGGGCGTGAGTTGGGTGGCTTTGCCGGTGCGGGCATCCACCAGCCAGAGGTGCTGGGTGCGCTTGGGCAGCAGGCCCAGGCCGTCGGCCTTGTAATGCAGCCGCGCCAGGTGGAAGAACACCGGCCCCAAATCCTTCTTGCGGGGGTCTTTTTCGCGTTCCAGCACGTCGGGGTCGGGTTCCCGGAAGCCAATGAGCAGGCGCTTGCCGTCGGGCGACCATGCAAGGCTGGCAATGCGCCCCTTGAGGTCGGTGAGTTTGCGGGCTTCGCCGCCGTCGGTGGGGATGAGGTAAATCTGCGCCTGTTTTTCGTCGTCGCGGTTGGAAACGAAGGCGATGGTCTTGCCATCGGGCGACCAGCGGGGCATGGTGTCGTTCTGGTTTCCGCTGGTGAACTGGCGGCTGCGCCCGCTGCGAGTAGAAACCAGCCACAGGTTGGTGTATTTCTTCTCGGTCTTGCGGTCTACCCGCTGCACGGTGAACACCACGTGCTCGCCGTCGGGGGAAATGCGCAAGTCCTGAATCAGACGGAAACGGTACAAGTCTTCGGGGGTCATCGTGTGGAGGGGCATCCTAAACTCCTGAAACGGTTGGTAAAAACAGGGCAGCAAACACAGAAAGCACAGAAGTTCCACAGAAAACACAGAAGGTTCTTTAGATTTCTGTGTCTTCCGTGCACTTTCTGTGTTCTTACTTCACCGGCTCGAAGCGCGCGGTGAAGTGCCGCAGCAGTTCGGGCGCGTAGGTGAAGCGGTAGCCGGGCACGTTCTCGCCTAACGCCATCACCTCCGCGGCGCTCTCGGCCACCCAATCCAGGTGGCTTTGGGTGTACATCCGCCGCGGGATGGCGAGGCGCACCAGTTCCAGTTGGGGGTACACCATTTCGCCGGTGTCAGGGTCGGGATGGGCGAACATCACCGAGCCGATTTCCACGCCGCGCACCGCGCCGGCGCGGTAGAGTTCCACCGCAAAGGCTTGCCCCGGAAACTGCGCCTGCGGGATGTGGGGCAGGGCGCGTTTGGCGTCGATGTACACCGCGTGGCCGCCCGCGGGTTCCAGCACCGGCACGCCCAGGCCCTTCAGGCGCTCGTTCAGGTAGCGCACCTGCCCGATGCGGTAGGCCAGGTAGTCTTCCTGCAGGGCTTCGCGCAAGCCTACGGCCATCGCGCCCAGGTCGCGGCCCGCCAGCCCGCCGTAGGTGGGGAAGCCCTCGCGCAAAATCAATGCGTTGGCGGCGCGGCGGTAAACGTCTTCGTCGTTCATTGCCAAAAAGCCGCCGATGTTCACGATGGCATCCTTCTTGGCGCTCATGGTCGCGCCGTCGGCGTAGGAAAACATCTCGCGGGCGATTTCCAGGGGCGTTTTGTCCGCGTAGCCCGGCTCCCGCTGCTTGATGAACCACGCGTTTTCGGCAAAGCGGCAGGCGTCGATGAAGAAGGGGATGCCGTATTCGTGATAGACCTCGCTCACCGCGCGGATGTTGGCCATGCTCACCGGCTGGCCGCCGCCGCTGTTGTTGGTGACGGTGATCATGCCAAAGGGGATGTTTTCGGGGCCGGTCTTTTCAATAAACGCCCGCAGTTTTTCCACATCCAGGTTGCCCTTGAAGGGGGCGTCGAGGGTGGTGTCGAAGGCTTCGTCGACCACCAGGTTGACGGGGCGTCCACCGCGGGCGAGGATGTTGGCTTCGGTGGTGTCGAAGTGCATGTTGGAAGGCACGTACTGGCCGGGCTTGAGCATGATCGCGGCCAAAATGCCCTCGGCAGCCCGCCCCTGGTGGGTGGGTACGAAAAAGCGAAAGCCAAAAATCTCGTGGATGGCTTCCGCTAACTGGAAAAAGGAACGCGCACCCGCGTAGGATTCGTCGCCTTCCATGATGGCCGCCCACTGGTGCTGGCTCATCGCGCCAGTGCCGGAGTCGGTGAGCAGGTCGACGAACACCTCATCCGAGCGCAGGCCAAAGACGTTGTAGCCAGCGCGCTTGAGCGCGGCTTCCCGCTCGGCGGGGCTGGGCAGGCGGATGGGTTCCACCATTTTGATGCGGAAGGGTTCGGGGGGATGTTTGGGCATGGATATCTCCAGGGATGGGGAATGTGTGATTTGTTGCCTTTGCCTCGTTGCCCGACCAAGGGCGTTGCAGGGAAATCAGCCCTGCTGCCAGGCAACGATGCGACGGCTTCACGATGTGCCCCCCTATTTTCCTCCATTTTATAGTTTTGTGCAAGCGCGGTAAAATAACCACGTGGACTTTCTGCGAAAAACGCTGCAAAGGGCACTGGCCCTGACGGGGGCGGTGCTGCTGGCATGGGGGCTGTGGCCGCAGCCTGCACGGGTTTATGCAGGCTCCCCGGGCAGCGGCTGGGAAAGCGCCTTCCGCGCCCCCCTGGCCATCCGCCGCGGCGAGCAGGCCGAAGCCCGTCTCACGCTGAAACCCGCCGCCCAGGGCGCACCCGCCCCGCTGCAACTGGAAGCCCGCCTGACCATCAACGGCCTCGCCATGCAGCCCCAGGGCACACTCACCCTCTCGCTGGCTTCCCCGCAAACGGCCACGCTAACATGGCAACTGCTCGGCGATAGCCCCGGCGCTCATCAGGGTACCCTCTGGCTTTACCGCCTGCAGCCCGACGGCAGCCGCCAGCCCGTGGCAACCTACCCGCTGCGGGTAGAAGTTCGCTCTCTGGGCGGCCTGAGCGGGAAGCAGGCCCGGCTGCTCGGCATTCTTGCCCTCGGCAGCGCCGCGCTGGGGTGGGCATTGCACCGCCCGAGGGCAACGTCATCCACCGATTTTGCAGGTGGGCGCAGAAAACAACGGTAGGGCGGGATGGCATCCCACCCTACGAGCGCCCCCTCTCTGCGTCTCCGCGCTTTCTCTGCGTCTCCGCGTTCCCTTCCCCCCCCCCCAAGGAGGAAACCCCTGCCCCCTTTCGTTGCCCTTTCGGCCCCCCTCCCCCCCCGC
>JALVOR010000121.1 GCA_027026295.1 Anaerolineales bacterium
CTCCAGGGCTTCTTTCACAGTGGCGCGCGGTGCGGCAAAGTTGAAGCGTACGAAGCCTTCGCCGCCTTTGCCGAACCATGCTCCATCGTTGACGGCCACACGAGCGTTTTCGAGGAAGAACTCGCCGGGGCTGCCGTCGATGCCCGCCTCGCGGCAATCCAGCCAGGCGAGGTGGGTGCCTTCCGGTTTTGCCATTTTCACGCCGGGGAGTTCGGTCTGCACGAAGTCGAACACGAAGTCGCGATTGGCTTGCAGGTAATTCAGCAGGGCTTCCAGCCAGGATTCGCCTTCGCGATAGGCGGCTTCCAGCGCCACCAGCCCGAAGATGTTGACCCATTCCACCATGTCGGCGCGGGCGGCTTCGAATTTCTCGCGCAGGGCTTTGTTTTCGATGATGGCAGCGGAAGCCTTCAGCCCGGCGATGTTGAAGGTTTTGCTGGGGGCAATCAGGGTAATGGTGTTGGCGGCGATTTCCGGCGAGAGTGCGGCGATGGGCGTGTGTTGGTGCTCGCGGAAGACGAGGTCGTTGTGGATTTCATCGCTGCAAATCACCACATCGTGCCGCAGGCAAATTTCGGCCATATGCTCCAGTTCGTCTTGCCGGAAGACGCGCCCCACCGGGTTGTGGGGGTTGCAGAGCAAAAAGAGGCGGGTTTCTTCGGTGATGACGCCTTCGAAGGCGTCGTAGTCCACTTCATACTGGCCGTCGGCGCGCTGCACGAGTTCCATTTCCTGGTGAATCAGTCCAACGTTTTTTGCTACCCGGAAAAAGGGGCCGTAGACCGGCGTTTGCACCAAAACGCCATCACCGGGGTTGGTCACGGCGCGGGCAGCGACATTGAAGCCCGGCACCACGCCGGGCAGCAGCAGCACGGCTTCGGGGTCAACTTCCCAGCCGTGGCGGTTCGCCAGCCATGTGGTGACGGCTTCCCGCGCGCGCTTGGGTGGGGTGGGGTAGCCGAAGACGCCGTGGTCTAAGCGCTTTTGCAGCGCGGCTCGCACGGCAGGCGGCGACCGGAAGTCCATATCTGCCACCCACATGGGAAGGACGTCGGCGGGGTAGGCGTTCCATTTCATGCTCTCGCTTGCGCGGCGGTTCGTGGGGGTATCGAAATCGAAAGTCATGGCATCTCCATTGGTCGAATCTGGCAGGTTGCAGGGCGGGCGGCGGTTTCTCCGGAAGCCCGCGAGCATGGTGCAGGGTGTGCCTGTTTGCTGCCACAGCGCCTGCTTGACGGCATACCGCGCCCGCATTATACTTACCCCGCTGCTCGGGGCGTAGCGCAGTTGGCAGCGCACCGCGTTTGGGACGCGGGGGCCGGCGGTTCAAGTCCGCCCGCCCCGACAACTCCACGCCGCGACGGCAATTTGCCGCGGCGGATAGCAAAACAGCCCTCTGGCCTTTCGGGGGCTGTTTTTGTTTAGACGCTATCCGAAAAATATCGTGATGGTGTCATTGCGAGCCTCGAAGGGGCGATCATCGGTCAGGAGACTGCTTCGGCGGGCTTCGTCATTGCTCAGCCCGCCTTCGTCATTGCTCAGCCCGCCTTGCGGTGACACGTCTGCAAAGAATTTTCGGATAGGCTCTTAGCCAAAGCCGCGAAGGGGGGCAGAAGGCGCGAAGAGGACGCCACGCCAGAGGAGCCAGGAGGTCAACGGCGCGGATTTTGCCCCCTGGTGGCTTCACGTGCCCCAATCGCGCAAATAGAGGAAATCGTAGCCGATGGTGCGGTTGGAAAGTTTGGCAATCGGCGGCATTAGCCGTTTGAAATGGTTGCGGCGCATCCGCGTGACCACGGCTTCCACCAGGCCGCGGCGGAAGCCGGCTTCCACGCATTCGTCGGGCGTGTAGCGGCGGTCTACCAGCAGGTAGAGCAGGCGGTCGGCTTCGCGGTAGGAGAAGCCGAGTTCCTGCTCGTCGGTTTGCCCCGCCCACAGGTCGGCGGTGGGGGCTTTCTTCACCACCGCTTCGGGCACGTCCATCGCCTCGGAAAGTTGCCACACCTGGGTTTTGTAGAGGTCGCCGATGGGGTTGATGGCATACGCCGAATCGCCATAGAGGGTGGAATAGCCCAGCAGGATTTCGGTTTTGTTGCCGGTGCCCACCACCAGCCCGCCGAAAGCCGCCGATTGGTCGTAGAGCACCAACATGCGCGCCCGCGCCATCATGTTGCCGCGGCGGCGGTTGTCCATTTCGGGAAAGCGGGCAAAGTAAGGCTCCACCATCGCGGTGATTTCCACGGTGAGGGACTGTACGCCGGTGGCGTCGATGACCAGTTGGGCGTGTTCCAGCGATTCGCGCGAAGAGGTGCGGTAGGGCATCCGCACGGCGAGGACGTTTTCGGGGCCCAATGCCTCGGCGGCTAAAAAACACACCAAGGCGGAATCCACCCCGCCGGAAAGCCCCACCACGGCGCGTTGCAGGCCAATGCGGGTGATTTCGCTGCGGATGAAGCCGGTGAGAATGCGGCGGGCCAAATCGGTGTTGATGGTCAGGTCAATGTTGGGCATGAGAACCTCGTTAGCGGTAGCGTTTGACGGCTTCCCGGAAGCGTTTTTGGGTGGCGGTGAGTTTGCGGCGGCGGACGACCTGGGAACCGACCAGTTGGTCGTGCAGGGTAGTGTGCAGCCGCACCAGGTAGAAGAGCATGATCAGCCACCCGAACATCACGAAAAAGAGCGTGAAGAGTTTGGCGAGTTCCCGCAAGATGGCGTGCCGCACCGTCAGGCGGCGCGCCCGGGGGCCGATGACTTCCAGCCCGAACAGCCATTTGCCCGGCGTGGTTTGCCAGAGCGCCGTGGGCACGCCTAAGAACACGGCGGTCAGCAAAAAGAAAAGGGCGATGGCGGCCAGCCCCCATAACTCCGCGACGTGTTCGCTTTTCAGGGAAAGCGGCGCGAGCAGCGCCGAGGGCCATGTTACGCTAAAGCCAGCCAGCGTTGTGGCCCAGAAGAGGTCTATCAACGCAGCGAAGAAACGCCTTGCCAGCATGTTTCCCTCCGATGGCTAACGCAAGCGGTTGGGTTGCGAGAGAATGCGCGCCAGTTCGCGCTGGACGAGGGCGGTGCGCTCGTCGCGTAGCAAAGGCAGCCGTGCCCGCACCCGGTGGAGTTCCCGCAGATCTACCTCTTGGTAGGTGACAGATTCTTCGAAGAAAGGGGCTTTGGCGAGGAGTTCGCCCGCGGGGTCGAAGAGGGTGCTGCCGCCCCAGAAGTTCAATCCGTCTTCATAGCCTACCCGGTTGGCGTGGGCGACGAACACGGTGAACAGGCTGGCGTAGGCGCGGTTGATGTGTTCCACCCAGCGGGCGGATTCCAGCATCGGTTCGGCGGTCAGCCCCCGTCCGGGCGAGGCCGAGGTGAAGAGCAGCATGTCAGCGCCGTCGAGCCAGAGCAGGTAGGGCGGGGAGGCGTGCCAGAAATCTTCGCAGATGAGCATGCCCATGCGCCCGAAGCGGGTGTCGAAAGCGCGGATTTCATCGCCCCAGGCAAAGAAGCGCCCTTCGTCGAACAGCCCATAGGTGGGCAGATACACTTTGTGGTGGACGTGGACGACTTCTCCCCGAGAGAGGTAAGCGCTGGCGATGTAAAAGCGGTGCCGGGGGCCTTCATCCACGAAGCCGACCACGAGATCAATGTCATGGCTGGCTTCCAGCAGGGGGGCAAAGAGGGCGTCGTCTGCCGAAGGGGTGTGGGCGACGGCGTGTGCTAAATCCTGCAACACGTAGCCGGTCAGCGAAAGTTCGGGGAAGACCAGCAAATCCGCCCCCGCGGTGCGGGCTTCCCGAATGATGGCGAGATGCTTTTCCAGGTTGGCTTTGGTCACGCCCAGGCGGGTGTTGAGTTGGGCAAGGGCAAGGGTGAATTTGGACATGGTAACCTCTCGGTGCAGCGTGCTTCAATCTTACCATCGGTTGCCCTTGGGGCGCAATCCGTGTCTGTTTTCGTGAGGCTGAACAGTTCCAGCGGGGGGAAGATTCAGGGGCAGTGGTATAATTGGGGCACGCCCGCCCGTGCTGTTCCGGGCGGGTCGTTTTGTATTATCCACGCAACGGCGCGGCCCTGGGTAGACAGGCCGCGAATAACAACAGATGCCCGCGAATTTAACACGGAGAGGCACAGAAGAGCGCTGAGGCGCAGAGCAGAGAAGGACGCTAGGAAGTTAACGCAAAGGCTGCAAAGAAGGCAAAGGGCGCAAAGAGCATTCCTGCGAGGTCAGCGGTTTCCCCTTGCCAAACCGGCGCGTTGCTCGCTCACAACCTTGCAAGAAGAAAAGAAGGCTTATGACCATTGGCAAAGTTATCCCCGTAAATATCAACGACGAAATGCGCTCGGCATACCTCGACTATGCCATGAGCGTGATTGTTTCCCGCGCGCTGCCCGATGCCCGCGACGGCTTGAAGCCTGTGCAGCGGCGCATTCTTTACGCGATGCACGACATGGGGCTGCGCGCCAACAGCGCCTACAAGAAATCGGCCCGCATCGTCGGCGAGGTGCTGGGCAAATACCACCCCCACGGCGACCAGGCGGTTTACGATGCCATGGCGCGCATGGCGCAGGATTTTTCCATGCGCTACCCCTTAGTGGATGGGCAGGGCAACTTCGGCAGCATCGACGGCGATTCCCCCGCGGCCATGCGCTACACCGAAGCCCGCCTCAGCCGCATTGCCGAAGAAATGCTGGTGGATATTGACAAAGACACGGTGGATTTTGCCGACAACTTCGACGGCAGCCTGCAGGAACCCACCGTGTTGCCCGCCCGCATTCCCAATTTGCTGGTCAACGGCGCGTCGGGCATCGCGGTAGGCATGGCTACCAACATCCCGCCGCACAACCTCGGCGAAGTGGTGCAGGCGCTTGCCTTCCTGATTGACAACTACGACGCGCTGGACGAGGTGAGCGTGGATGACCTGCTCCAGTTCGTCAAGGGGCCTGACTTTCCCACGGGCGGCATCATCGTGGGCACGGAAGGCATCCGGCAGGCATACACCAACGGGCGGGGACGGGTCATCGTGCGGGCGCGCGCCGAAATCGAGGAAGTGAAGGGTGGGCGCCACCGCATCGTGATTACTCAGATTCCCTATCAGGTGAACAAATCGGCGCTGCTTGCCCGCATTGCCCAACTGGTGCGAGAAGGCCACATTGATGCGATTTCCGACCTGCGCGACGAATCCGACCGCCGCGGCATGAGCATTGTCATTGAACTCAAGCGCGGCGCGCACCCCCGCAAGGTGCTCAACTGGCTTTACAAGCACACCGCGCTGCAATCCACTTTCAGCGTGCAACTGCTGGCGTTGGTCAACGGGCAGCCGCGGCTGCTTTCCCTCAAGCGGGCGATGCAGGTCTATCTTGAGCATCGCCAGGAAGTCATCCGCCGCCGCAGCGAATATGAATTGAACAAAGCCCGCCAGCGGGCGCATATCCTCGAAGGGCTGCTGCTGGCATTGGCGCACCTCGACGATATCATCGCCACCATTCGCGCCTCTGACGACGCCGAAGAAGCCCGCACCCGCCTGATGAGCCGTTTCCGGCTGAGCGAGGTGCAGGCGCAGGCCATTTTGGATATGCCCCTCCGCCGCCTCGCCGCCCTGGAACGCCAGAAAATCGAAGACGAATACCGCCAGATCAAGGAACGCATCGCCTACCTGGAAGACCTGCTGGCGCACCCGAAGAAGATTCTGGCGGTCATCAAGGAAGACCTGCTGGAAGTGGCCGACAAATACGGCGACGAGCGCCGCACCCTGATTGCCCGCGACGCCCGCGCCGAAATCCGCGAAGAAGACCTCATCGCCGACGCGCCGGTGCTGATT
>JALVOR010000122.1 GCA_027026295.1 Anaerolineales bacterium
ATCCTTGCCGATGAACCCACCGGCAACCTGGATACCAAATCGGGGCAGGAAATCATGGCGCTGCTGACCAGCCTGAACCGCGAGCAGGGCGCAACGGTGATTCTGGTGACCCACGACCCGGAAATTGCCGCTTATGCCGAGCGGATTATTCACATTCGGGATGGTCTTATCGAGCGCATCACGGCAGGGGAAAAAGAGGCGGGGTTATGAGCGCTTTCTGGCTGGCGCTGCGCGATGCCCTCCGCAGCCTGTGGGGCAACAAAATGCGCTCGGCGCTCACCGTGCTGGGCATTGTGATTGGTGTGGGGGCGGTGATTGCCATGCTGGCAATTGGCCACGGAGCAGAGGATGCCATTACCTCATCCATCGAAGGCATTGGCACGAACCTGCTCTTTGTGATGCCAAGGCAGGTGCGCGCCGGCTCGAACCCGGCAGCCGTCACCCGCCGCTTGACCCTGAGCGATGCCCGCGCCCTGGAAGATCCCCTTGCCGCGCCCGATGTCGCGGCGGTTGCCCCCGTTGTGCTGCGCGATGAAATGGTCTCGGCGGAAGGCAAAAGCCACCTCACCAGCATTTTGGGCGCGACGCCTGCCTACATGGAAGTGCGGAATTATCATGTCGTGGAAGGGCGGCCTTTCAACGAAACCGACGAAGCGGGGCGGGCTTCCGTTGCCTTGCTGGGCCCCGATGCCGCTGAAGCCCTCTTTGGACGCAGGGACGGCCTGGTGGGTACCACGATTCGCATTCGCGGCCAGCCTTTCCGGGTGATTGGCGTGCTGGAAGCCAAAGGTGGCGGTGCGATGGCGGGTAACCAGGATGACCGCATTCTCATTCCTCTCAACACGGCGGTGGCGCGGCTGACCTCGCACCCCGACCGGGTAGATATGCTCATCGTTTCGGCGGTTTCCGCCGACGCCGTTGACGCTGCTCGTGAAGAGGTGGCAACGATTTTGCGCGCCCGCCACCGCCTGCGCCCAGACCAGGATGACGATTTCACAGTTTTCACGCAAGATGAATTTCTGGGGACGTTCCAGACGATTACCCGCATTTTGACCATTTTCCTCGGCGGCATTGCAGGCATTTCACTGCTGGTGGGCGGCATTGGCATCATGAACATCATGCTGGTCAGCGTGACTGAGCGCACGCGGGAAATCGGCTTGCGGAAGGCGTTGGGTGCGCGCAAACGCGATATTCTTGTCCAGTTCCTGACCGAGGCTGTGTTGTTGAGCATGATTGGCGGCATGTTGGGCGTGTTCCTGGGGTGGGGCATTTCGGCGCTGGTGGGCAAAATCGCGGCGGCTGCCAGCGCAGATATTGTGCCGCAAGTGAGCGCCGACGCGGTGCTGCTGGCGACGCTGTTTTCGGCAGGCGTAGGCATTTTCTTTGGGCTGTACCCTGCTAATCGCGCCGCCAGCCTTGAGCCAGTAGAAGCGCTGCGGTATGAATGAAATGGTTAAGTGGCCGTGTTCCGCAATCGTTTTCCTTTTCTGAAAAGTGGTGTATAATATCAAATAGTGTATAATATCAATAGAACTTACACGTTCCCCAGAAACGACTGGCGTATGCCCGTTTTCTCTTGAGAGCGCTTATATCTATCCAGGGGAAGTTTCTCTTGGCAAAGCCCTTTTCCTTGAAGCAATCCGGGGAATTTGCAGGGGAATTGCGCTCTCCCCAAAAAGCGTATCGTTATTATTTCATAAAAATATCTATATTTGGGATTGGACTTTAGACAACGTGAGGCGAACTCCAACCCTTGCGGGGTAGGCTAAGCACCTTACCAAATCAATAAACGAGCCGATTTCAGGCTTCAGGAAGT
>JALVOR010000123.1 GCA_027026295.1 Anaerolineales bacterium
CAAAACACCTAAATCGCAAATCCTAAATCGCCAATCCCAGATCGCTCATTTGCGTTTCACGATGCGCTCCGCTTCGCGGCTCAACAGGCGGCGCAGAATGGCCACCGCCGCGGCGTAGGTCGGATCCATGCCGTAATACGACAGGCTGCCCGCGCCCAGGTTCTTGCCTTTACTCAGGGGGGTGTCTGAGGCGTAGTGAATGATGCCCAGGTCGAAGGGCAGCCGCGCCAGGGGGAAGTGGACGATTTCGTCCACCGGGTAACGTTTGGGGCGCACCATTTCGTAAATGGCGGAAAGGTACGGCCCGGCTTCCATCTCGATGTCGGTGTAGCCTTCCCGGTAGAACACGCCCATGTAGCCCGCGGTCTGCAGGAAGGTGCCCCGCACGGTAACGGCTTTCTGGTTGTCGAGCACGGTGCCGTAGACCAGGTAGGGGCTGACGTCGTGGGCGCTGAATGCGTTGGGGAAGAGGTAGGTGTTGCGGGAATGCTCGTCGTGGACGACGTTGGGGATCATCACGTCGCCCACCGCGCCGTTGAGGGTTGCGGCCTTGCCCATGATGTACACCCCGCGCACCTCGCCCACCCGCTCGGCCACCTGGGAAAGCACGTGATAAGCCGCCAGCCCCAGGGGGTAGTCGATGTTGAGGATGAACGCGTCGCTCTCGGCCAGTTGCTCCCAGGGCAGGTCGCGCAGGCGGGGGTCGACGAACTGACCGCGCAGGCGGCGGATTTCGATGGCCTGGGCTTCCAGGTCGAAACTGTGTTCCGAAGGGATGCGGGTGATGCCCAACGCGGCTTCGTGCGCCAGTTGCCCGTCGCGGGTAGCGCGCCCTTCGGGCGTGTTTTGGTATTTCTTGAGGACGTAGTAGAGGAAATTTTCCCTGCTGGAAGGCATGTTGCCCTGCCAGATGGCTTTCCATTCCTCCCGCAGCAGCGGGTCGGCGGCATGGGCGGCAAAGTCGCTGAGGGTTTTCTCGTGGCGCAGGGCATAGCCCGCCAGCAGGTTGGGCAGGCTGTGGGGATTGCTGGAGATGAAATAGACCGGGCGTTCCAGAATGCGGGGGGCGTGCTGTTCAATGTGTTCCCACCAGGCGTGGGTGGCGCGGCGGTATTCGCTCAGTGAGCCGCTGAGCAGGCGCACGAAGAAACGCTGTTTGCGCTTTCGCGCCTGCCGCAAATTGGGCAGGAAATCAGCGCCCCATGCCTGCTTCAGGCGTTCCAGGTCGTCGGCGCTCATGCGAAGGGCGTTGGCCAGTTTTTCTGTTGAGGTGGCGTCGTCAAGCAGGTTTTCGTCGGCTTCCAGCAGCAGGGTGTGGATTTTGTTCCATTCGATCTGGAAAGCGGTCAGCATGGGCACGATGTCGTCGATGTCGGAGCGGCTGGCGATGTAACAGGCCAGGGTTTCGTCGCCATCCCAGAAGCACCGGCGACGGCGGGCGCGAGCAGCCACTGGTTGCCAGGTTTCCACGTCGCCTATGCTGTGGTGCAGGAAAACCTGACGGCTTTGCCCCAGCAAGACCCGGCGCACTTGGACGATGCAGGGAGGCAGACGTAAGATGCTGTAAATAAAGGCGTTCAAATCCGGGGCTGGTGTCTCGGCATGGGGGTGCAGCAGGGAATTTGTGCGCTGATGGACTTCTTCCAACGCCCGCACCGGCACCTCGTCGGTACTGCGCAGCAGCGAGTAATAAGTGCGCAAGTAGAGTTCAATCTCTTCTGAGGCTGTGCGCGGCACCGTACGTTCCATTAGAATTCATCTCCCAATGAGTCGTCGGGGGATTCTTTTTTCAGTGTGGCCGAGATGATGGCCTGTATGATGCCCCACAACGCCCAGAGCGACACCCACAACAGCAGCACGACCAGCACATCAACGCCAGCGTAAGGGGCGGGCCCGGGCAACAGCCATGAGGGCGGAAAAGGGAGCCAGCCCTTGGCAGCGTTCAGGTGCACAAGCCCAATGCCGCCTGCCAGTGCCGCCAGAAAGATGAGGATGTTTGCCAGTTTCCCGCTTTCCAGTTGCGAGATGCGCTTGCGCGTTTTTGGGGGGTATTCCAGATCCAGCACTGTGTATGGGGTGATTCCGGCAACGCGATAGACGATGGCGTAGATGGTGGAATAGATGGCATAAAGGAAGATGGTGTAGCCTACCGTGAGGATGATGATGATAATTGAAATCGGCAAACCCATTGGCCGTGCAGCCCATTGTGCGGGGACGTCGAACCAGCGATAGAAAGCGTTGTAATCCAGCGTCAGCAACGCGGCGAAGTAACTCAATACAGGCAATAACACGGCCAGCATGCAGCCGATGCCGCCCCACGCGGCCGGGCCGCGGACGCGCCGGGAGAAGGAAGGCATTTCCGGGCGGCTGCTATGGCGGTAAGTTCCCATTTCATACCTCCTGAGCGGCGTGCTCGACCGCGCGCACGATTTTGTAGTAACCGGTGCAGCGGCACAGGTTGCCGCTGAGGGCTTCTTGAATGGTCTCGCGGTCGGGGTGGGGATGCTCTTCCAGCAGTTTGACGGTGGTCATCACAAAGCCGGGGGTGCAGAAGCCGCACTGCACCGCGCCGGCCTCTACGAAGGCCTGCTGCACCGCGTGCAGGGTTTCGCCCTGCGCCAAGCCCTCGACGGTGACGATGTCGCGGCCATAGGCTGCGGGTGCGGGAATCAGACAACTGAGCGCGGCCACGCCGTCGACGAACACTTCGCACGCGCCGCATTCACCCTCCGCGCACGCTTCTTTGGGGCCGGTGAAGCCGACTTCCTCGCGCAGCAGCCGCAGCAGGCTCTTGCGGAAGCCGCCCCGCACGCTCACCTCGCGACCGTTCACGCGCAGGCGGATGGGTGTCTCTGCGGTGAGCGCCACGGTTTTGGGCAGCGGGTTGGGCTGGGGGCGGGCTTTGCCCCACAACAGCGGCGGCCGTTCGGGGAAGCCTTCGGCCTCGCGGCCTTCGGCGATGCGCAGCAAAGCACGCTTGACCAGCACGGCCACCATGCGGCGGCGGTAATCGGCGGAGGCGCGCAGGTCGTCGATGGGGCGGGCGGCGGCAGCAGCCAGGCGAGCGGCCTCGGCAATGGCGGCTTCGTCCAGCCGCTTGCCCTGCAAAAAGGCTTCGGCTTCGGGCGCGCGGATGATGGTCGGCGCGACCGCGCCCAAGGTGATTTTGGCGTCCTGCACCACGCCGTCTTCCACGGTGAGCACCGCCGCGGCGCTGACCACCGAAATCACCTGCGCCTGGCGCAAGCCCATCTTGAGGAACACGCCCCGCTGGTTGGGCTGCATTGCGGGGAAGGCGATGTCGGTGAGCATTTCGTCGGGCCGCATCACGGTGCGGCGCACGCCGGTGTAAAAATCGCTCAGCGGCACGGTGCGCTCGCCGTGCACCGAGCGCAGGGTGATCTGTGCGCCTAACGCCATCAGCGGCACGATGGTATCGTTGGCCGGGGAGGCGGTGACCAGGTTGCCCGCGATGGTGGCGCGGTTGCGGATTTGCGGCGAGCCCACGCCCCAACTGGCCTGCGCCAAGGGGAAGCCGTATTGCCGCAGGATGGGCGAGACCTCGGCCTGGCTGTGCAGCACGCCGGGGCCTAAGTGCACCCAGTCGTCTTTCAGGGCAATTTCGTCCAGCCCGGGGATGCGGGTGATGTCAATCAGCACCTCTACACCGGGGCGCACGTTGCGCTGAAGTTCCAGCATCAAATCGGTCGCCCCGGCCACAATGCGCGCCCCTTCGCCATGCTCGGCGAGGGCTTGCAGGGCGTCTTCCAGGTTAGCGGCAAGGATATAAGTTTTCCACATGGGGGTAACTCCGGGGGAAGTGTTACGGTGTCAGGCGTTGCGGAGGCTGGGTCGCTATTCCAACAGCCCCAACACCACCGGCAGCAACTGTTTCTTGCGCGAAACCACGCCTTCGGCCAAGCGGGTGCCGTCGGCCAGGCGGGGGTAGGGCAGGTCGTTCAGCACTTCCGGCGGGTTGGAAAACACCAACCGGCTGGAGCCGCGCACCACGTCGGTGACCATGAGAATGGCAAAATCCCAGCCGCGGTGTTCGCACAGCCGTTCCAGCGCGGCCTGGATTTCTTCCAGATGCTCGTCCAGTTGCACCAGGCTGGTCACTTCGGCCTGGGCAATGCCAAAGCGCAGGCCGCCCGCGGTGTATTCCTTCAGGTCGGTGGAGACCACGTCGTCGGGGTCGCGACTGGCCAGCCCCGCGCCCGCCGAAAGCAGCGCCTCGCCGAAACCCTGCACGTTTTCGCCTTCCAAGGGGCTGCCCATGAGGAACGCCCAGCGCGCCAAGCGCTCCGCGGCCTGCCGGTCGCGCTCGGTGGTGGTGGGGGAAGTGAGAATCAGGGTGTCGGAAAGCAGCCCCGCGAGCAGCAGCCCGGCGATTTCCGGCGGTGCGCTCAGCCCCGCCTCCGCGATGCGCTCGGAAACCAGGGTGCTGGTGCTGCCCACCACGTCCACGGTGAAGCGGATGGGGGCTTTGGTGTAGGGGTTGCCGAGGCGATGGTGGTCGAGCACTTCCAGCAGTTCGGCTTCTTCCAACGCGCCGATGGCCTGGGCAGGCTCGTTGTGGTCCACCAAAACCACTTTCAGGCGCGGCGGGTTGAGCAAGTCGCGCTGGCGGCACACGCCCTGGTAGCGGCCTTTGTCGTCCACCACGATGAAGAAGTTGTGCTCTTCGCGCAAAATGCGGTTGAGCGCGTCGCGGATGTGGGTTTCGGCGCGGAAGTGCGAGACGCTGGTGTCGCAGGCTTCGGCTGCCGGGCGGGCGAGAAAGTCGCAAATGCGCTGGCTGCCGCCCTCCGGTTTTGGCCCCACCAGCCGCCCCAAAAAGTCGAACAGGCTCAGGCCGGTAATCAGGCCGTAGGGCGTGCCGTCTTCGTTGACCACGGGCGCAACGCCGCCGGTGCGGTTGGCAATAGCCCACGCGTCGCGCAGGGGCTGGTCGGGCGTCACCGTATCCAGGCGGCGGGAAACCGCGGCGAAGCGCGGCGAGGCGTCGGTCAGCAGTTTGGGCGGCTTGAGCCCCAGCCGTTCCAGCGCCCAGGTGGTTTGGGGGTTGAGGGAACCCGCGCGGGCCGCGATGGCATTCGTGCCGTCGCGTTCCCGCAGCAGCCACGCATACCCCACCGCCGCGGCGATGGAATCGGTGTCGGGGTTGACGTGCCCGACGACGTAAACGGTGCCTTTTTTCATCTTATGTCACCTCGCCGGGGGAAAGAACGGCTTTGTCGTGGAAGTTGGCAATCGCTTAGCCTGAAGAAAATGGAGTGCGGATGAGGCGCACGAATTGCGAATTGCGAGTGGCGAATTGCGGGAGAAATTTCTGTGTTCTCTGCGCCTCTTCTGTGTCCTCTGTGTCTTTTCTGTTCGTCAAGGCCGAGCAGATACAGAAATTCTACCACGGGAAGGGGTGGCAAAACAAAAACCTGCCAGGTCGGCACGGCCTGGCAGGTTGGTCGTCAGAAGTTTGCGGCATGTAATTGTTCAGCCTTAGCAAGAAGAAACCACAGATTACACAGAAAGACATCCACAGATTTCACAGATTAGCAAAACACAAAAAACGCAACGCTTTCCTTCGTTTCTTGGCGCTTGACGGCACTTTGGCGGCTTGGGCGACCCAAAAATCCGTGCGCATCCGTGGCTATCCGTGTTATCCGTGGTCTATTTCATTGTGGCTGAATGGTTGCCGCGGCATTACTTTTGGGCCTGGCTCGCCCGCCACACCTTTTCGGGCGTCACTGGGCCGGTGTCCACCCCGGCGCCTAAGGCATCGTAGACCGCGTTG
>JALVOR010000124.1 GCA_027026295.1 Anaerolineales bacterium
CCGTTCATCCGCGGCACGGCGCAAAACCCCGATGTGTTCTTCCAGGCGCGTGAAACCGTCAACCCCTTCTACCTGGCGACGCCTGAAATCGTCCAGAAATACATGGACAAATTCGAGCGCATCGTGGGGCGGCGGTACGAACTCTTCCAGTATGTGGGTGCGCCCGATGCCGATCGCGTCATCATTTTGATGGGTTCCGGCGCCGATGCAGCGCACGAAACGGTGGACTACATGACCGGGAAGATGGGCGAAAAGGTCGGTGTGCTCAAGGTGCGCCTCTACCGCCCCTTCTCGGTAGAGCATTTCCTCAAAGCGCTGCCCGCCACTGTCAAGACCATTGCCGTGCTCGACCGCACCAAGGAACCCGGCAGCGCGGGCGAACCGCTTTACCTGGATGTGGTTTCGGCTATCGAGGAAGCCTACGCCCAGGGCGAAGCCCACTTCGAAAGCCGCCCGCGCATCATCGGTGGCCGCTACGGGTTGTCTTCCAAGGAATTCACCCCGGCGATGGTCAAGGGCATCTTCGACGAGATGACCAAGCCGAACCCCAAGAACCACTTCACCGTGGGTATTCACGACGATCTTACCCACACCAGCATCGAGTACGATCCTTCGTTCTCCACTGAAGACCCGCAAACCGTGCGCGCCGTGTTCTACGGTTTAGGTTCCGACGGCACGGTGGGGGCCAACAAGAACAGCATCAAGATCATCGGCACGGAAACCGACAACTTCGCCCAGGGCTACTTTGTGTACGACTCCCGCAAGGCAGGTTCCATTACGGTTTCTCACCTGCGCTTTGGGCCTAATCCCATCCGCTCGACCTACCTCATCAGCACGGCCAACTTCGTGGCTTGCCACCAGTTCTCCTTCCTTGAGCGGATGAACGTTCTCAAATATGCCCAGCCCGGTGCGACTTTCCTGCTCAACAGCCCCTATGGCCCCGACGAGGTGTGGGAGAAACTGCCGCGCACCATCCAGCAGCAGGTCATCGACAAGAAACTGCGTTTCTTCGTCATTGACGGCTATCAGGTGGCGAAGGAAACCGGCATGGGCGGTCGCATCAACACGATTTTGCAAACCGCCTTCTTTGCCATCAGCGGCGTGCTGCCTCGCGACGAAGCCATTGCCAAAATCAAGGAAGCCATCAAGAAGACCTATGGCCGCAAGGGCGAAGATGTGGTGCAGAAGAACTTTGCTGCAGTGGATGCCGCGCTGGCGCACCTGTACGAAGTGAAAGTGCCTGACAAGGTCACTTCCACTTTCGACATGCGTCCGCCTGTGCCCGCCGAAGCGCCGGAATTCGTGCAGAAAGTGACCGCCAAGATGATTGCAGGCGAAGGCGACGAACTCCCCACCAGCCTGCTGCCCGCGGACGGCACTTATCCCAGCGGCACCACCAAGTGGGAAAAGCGCAACATCGCGCTGGAAATCCCGGTTTGGGAAACCGACCTGTGTATCCAGTGCGGCAAGTGTGTGATGGCCTGCCCGCACGCCGTGATTCGCGCCAAGGTGGTTGACCCCGAAGCCTTGCAGGACGCGCCGCCCACTTTGAAGCACATGCCTGCCAAATGGCGCCAATTCAAGGGCATGGAATACATCATTCAGGTCGCGCCCGAAGACTGCACCGGCTGTGGCCTGTGCGTGGAAGCCTGCCCCGCGGTGGACAAGAAAGATCCCAATCGCAAAGCCATCAACATGCGCCCGCAACCGCCTTTGCGCGAGCAGGAACGCGAAAACTGGGAATTCTTCCTCAACCTGCCCGCCCCGCCGCGCAAGGAACTCAAGTTCAACGTCGTCAAAGACGTGCAA
>JALVOR010000125.1 GCA_027026295.1 Anaerolineales bacterium
GCGGCGGGAAGGGGGGATTGGGGGATTGAGGGATTGGGGGATTGGGGAATTGGGGACATTGGTTGCCTCGTGAGGTGTTGATTGGTTACCTGGTTGGTTGCCTAACCTGCCTGACTTACGATTCGCAACTCGCCATTCGCGGTTATTGCTTCGTCAACCCATGCACCGCCCGCACGGCGGCTTCGGCTTCGGCGGCGTCCACCACGAAACTGATGGCGACTTCCGAGGAACCCTGCGCGATGGCGATGACGTTCACGCCTGCTGTGCCCACCGCGGTGAACAGCCGCCCGGCGACGCCCCGGGTGTGGCTCATGCCCGCGCCCACCAGCGTCACGATGGCAACCGGCGGGGTGAGCGCCACGCGGTCAATATCGCCGCGGGCGATCTCGGCGGCAAAGGTGTCTTCCAGCGCCGCGGCCACCTTGGGGGCGGCCTCGGCAGGCACGGCAAAGGTGATGCTCTGCTCCGAAGATGCCTGGGTGATGAGCGGCACGCTGGTGCCCGTGGCTGCCACGGCGGAAAACGTCCGCGCCGCCACGCCGGGCACGCCCAACATACCGCGGCCTTCCACTGTCGCCAGCCGCAGGCCGCGCACCAGTGTCACCGCCTTCCCCGTGCCGGGCACAGGTTCGCCCTGCGCCACGACAAGGGTGTCGGGGCCGCCCAGGTTGAAGGTGTTTCGCACCCGCAAGGGAATCCCTCGCTCGATGACCGGGCGGATGGTCTTCGGGTGCAGCACCTTGGCGCCGAAATAGGCCAGTTCGGCCACCTCGCGGTACGAAAGGCGGGGCAGGGTGCGGGCGTCGGGCACAATGCGGGGGTCTGCACTCATCACGCCGTCCACATCGGTGTAAATCCACACCTCAGCGGCTTCCAGCGCTGCGCCGAGCAGGGCGGCGGTGTAATCGCTGCCGCCGCGCCCCAAAGTGGTGGTGATGCCCTCGGGCGTTGCGCCGATGAAGCCGGTCACCACCGGCACCACGCCCTCGCGCAGCAGGGGAAGCAGCGCGCCGCGAATACGCGGCATGGAGGCAGCCATGTCGGGCTGGGCATTGCGAAAGGCAGCGTCGGTAACGATGAGTTCCGCCGCGTCCACCGCGCGGGCAGGGATGCCGCTGGCCTCCAGCACGGCAGCGAGCAAGGGGGCGCTCATGCGCTCGCCCAAGGAAGCCACCGCGTCATAAGCCCGCGGCGTGACTTCACCCAGCACAGCGATGGCTTCCAGCAGGCGGCGGAAGGTTTCCGTGCGGCTGCGGACAGCATGCAAAATGGCTTCGCGACGCTCGGCAGGCAGCAGCGCCGCGGCGATGGCCTGATGGGCGGCATACACGCTTTCGGCGGCTTCGGCGGCGGCAGCGCCATTCACGCCTTCGGTAGCGGCAGCGGTGGCGCGCAGCAGGCGGTCGGTGATGCCGCTCAACGCCGAAGTGACGACGACCACGCCGGGGTTGGCTTCCCGCGCCTGCTGCACGGCCTGGGCAGCCTGTTGCATGGCCTCGGTAGTGCCTACCGATGTGCCGCCGAATTTGAGAATGAGGGGATGCAGGTCGTTCATGTTCACACTCCAGGGAGGATTGTTCTTTCGTAACTGTTCAGCACCAAGCGAAACCACGGGGAACGCAGACAAAAAAACACAGAAATGTCTGCTGTGGAGCGGGACGCCGTCTCGCCCTGCTTGTCGCTCTTGACGTCACCGTGGTGGCCTGGCTCCTCTTTGCGCCTCAGCGTTTCTCCGCGCCTCTCTGCTACGCTGCGAAATCTCTGCAGTTTTTGCCCTCCAGCGGGCGCAGTTCGCCCCACACC
>JALVOR010000126.1 GCA_027026295.1 Anaerolineales bacterium
TGGCGCGGCGCGGCCGTGGTCGTCAACTGCGACCGCGCTGCCGAAAAAGCCCAGGAAGTCGTGGACGCCATCCGCGCCGCAGGCGGGCAGGCCGAAGCCTTCCAGGCCGACGTTGCCGAATTCCAGCAGGCCAAAGCCCTGATCGACTTTGCCGTCAAGACCTTCGGCAGCATCCAGATTCTGGTCAACAACGCCGGCATTACCCGCGACAACCTCATCATGCTGATGAAAGAGGAAGAGTGGGATTCGGTGATTGCCACCAACCTCAAGGGCACCTTCAACTGCAGCAAAGCCGCCGTACGCCCGATGATGCGCAAGCGCTGGGGGCGCATTATCAACATCAGTTCGGTGGCAGGCACCATCGGCAATCCCGGCCAGACCAACTACTCGGCTTCCAAAGCCGGGCAAATTGGCTTCACCAAAGCCCTCGCCCGGGAAGTCGCCAGCCGCAACATCACCGTGAATGCCATCGCAGTGGGCTACATCGAAACCGACATTTGGGAAGGTGTGCCCGACGAAGCCCGCGAACAAATCATGCAAATGATTCCCTTAGGGCGCAAAGGCGAGCCGGAAGAAGTCGCCTATGCGGTCGCCTTTTTGGCCTCCGACCAGGCCGCCTACATCACCGGCCAGGTCATCGGCGTCAATGGCGGCATGGCATGACACCTGACACAAAGGAGCCCCCCATGACCGAAGAAACCACTCCCGGCACCACGACGGTTTCCCCCGATGTGCTGATTGCCATCGCGCGGCTGGAAGCCCTCAAAGTGCCCGGCGTTCACCAACTTGCCCCCATTCCCGGTGGCGTGAACCGTCTTTTCCGCAAAGGCGCCAACGAAGGCGTGCAAATCGAAATTTCCGATGGCGTGGTGGACGTCGACCTTTACGTTGTGCTGGAAAACAACGTCAACCTGCGGCGAGTGAGCCGCGAAATTCAGAAAGTGGTGGCACGCGCCATCACCGACATGGTGGGAATGACCGTCGGGCGCATTGACATCCACATCGAAGACATTTACTACCCCAAAGGATAGCGCTCCCCCATGAAAGCACGCACCCGCGCTCGCGGCATGGCGCTTCAGGTTCTTTACGAAGTTGACCTCACCGGCCATGCGCCTGGCACTGCACTTCACATGCGGCTGGAAGCCGACCCTCTCAGCGACCGGCTGGAGCGTTTCGTGCGTGACATCGTCTTTGGCGTGGTGCCCCTGCGCGCCCACCTGGACCATTACATCGCCCGCTATGCCCCCGAATGGCCGGTCGAACAAATCGCCCCCATTGACCGCAACATTTTGCGCATTGCCCTTTGGGAAATGACCCTTGCTCCTGACACGCCTCTGAAAGTCGCTATCAACGAAGCCGTAGAACTCGCCAAAATTTACGGCTCCGACAGTTCTCCCCGCTTCATCAACGGGGTGCTGGGCAGCCTGGCAAAATACCACAACGACATTCGCCAATCGCTGCAAGCCATCGCCAACAGGCAACGCCTCGACAACCCTTCTGACACTTCCCCCAAGAAACCGCCCGCAGCGCCATGAGCATCTTTGGTGTCGGCCCTCTGGAACTCCTGGTCATCCTCGCCATCGCCTTGCTGGTGATGGGGCCGGAAGACCTTGCCAGGTTTGCCCGCCGTGCCGGTGCGTGGTTGCGGAAGTTGCGCGGCACGGAAGCATGGCGCGTGCTCACCCGCACCTCGTGGGAACTGCGCCACTGGCAGGACCGGCTGGAAAAACAATTCTGGGAAGAAACCTACCTTTCCGACATCCAGCAAAACCCGAGCGAGCCAGTGTGGTAT
>JALVOR010000127.1 GCA_027026295.1 Anaerolineales bacterium
CCCCTGCCGCGTCACGGTGAGCACGAAACCCTTTTCGGGGTTAGCCGGGGCGGCGAAGAGCGCCGCGGGCGGGCTTTCCCGCAGGGCAGGGGCTAGGCTGTGCCACGGCGCGCCGTCGGCGGGGGCGGCGGCTTCCGGCAGGGTGTGGATGGGCACCGCGGTGGCCTGCCCGTCGGCAGCGGCCAAATAGAGGGTGTCGCGGGTGCTGGCGCGCACCACGGCAATGGGCGCATGGCGTCCGCTGAGGCGCGGCGCTTTGCCTTCCGGCAGGCGGGCGACGTTGCCGGAGGCATCCAACGCCACCCACACGGTCTGGTCGGGCAGCAGGGCGTCCACGGTGAGGGCTTTCCCCTTTTGGGATGCGTCCAGCCGCACGATGCGGGTGCGCCGCGGGTCGGCAAACTGCGCCTTCACGGCCAGCAGTTCCTCGGCGATGGCGGCGCGCATCTTCTTCGGCGAGCGCAGCAGGGCTTCCAGCGCCTTGATTTGCTTTTTGGTCTCTTTGTATTCGGTTTCCAGTTTCTTGCGTTCCAGCGCGGCCAGGCGGCGCAGGGGCATGTCCAAAATGGCCTGCGCCTGCTCGTTGGTGAAGCCGAAGCGCTTGCGCAGGTTCTTGTGGGCGGTTTCGGCGGTGCGCGATTTGCGGATGGTCTGGATGACCTCGTCCAGGTTGTTGAGGGCGATGAGCAGCCCTTCCAGAATGTGGGCGCGGCGGCGCAGGCGCGCCAGGTCGTACTCGCTGCGGCGGCGGACGACTTCCTGCCGGTGTTCCAGGTAGATTTTGAGGGCATGTTTGAGGGGAAGCAGGCGGGGCGAGCCGTCCACTAAGGCAAGCATGATGATGCCAAAAGTGGTTTGCAGCGGTGTGTGCCTGTAAAGGGAAGCCAGCACCGCGTCGGGGTCGGCGTTCTTGCCGAGTTCGATCACGATGCGCATCCCCTGGCGGTCGGATTCGTCGCGCAGGTCGGTGATGCCTTCCAGTTTGCCGTCGCGGGTCAGGTTGGCAATGCGTTCCAGCAGGCTGGATTTGTTGACGGCATAGGGCAGTTCGGTAACAACCAGCGCCTGCCGCCCGCGGCCGATGCCTTCGGTGTGCACCAGCGCCTGCACGGTAATTTTGCCGCGCCCGGTGCTGTAGGCGCTGCGCAGGCTGTCTTCCCCGGCGGCCTGCACAATTACGCCGCCCGTGGGGAAGTCAGGGCCGGGGATGTGCTTCATCAGGTCGTCCACGCTGAGGCTATCCAGGCGCGTCCACTTTTCCAGCATCAGCACGAGGGCGTCGATGACTTCGCCGAGGTTGTGGGGCGGGATGTTGGTGGACATGCCCACGGCAATGCCGGTGGCGCCGTTGACCAGCAGGTTGGGGAAGGCGGCGGGCAGCACGGTGGGTTCCCGCAGGCTTTCGTCGAAGTTGGGGGCGAAATCGACGGTGTCTTTGGCGATGTCGGCGAGCAGGGTTTCGGCGATGGGGCTGAGGCGGGCTTCGGTGTAGCGCATGGCGGCGGGCGGGTCGCCGTCCACCGAGCCGAAGTTGCCCTGGCCGTCTACCAGAGGGGCGCGCATGGAAAAATCCTGCGCCATGCGTGCCATCGCGTCGTAAACGGCCTGGTCGCCGTGGGGGTGGTATTTGCCGAGTACTTCGCCGACGATGCGGGCGGATTTTTTGTAGGCGCTGTTGCTGCGCAGGCCCATGTCGTGCATGGCGTAGAGGATGCGCCGCTGGACGGGTTTGAGGCCGTCGCGGGCGTCGGGCAGGGCGCGGGCGACGATGACGCTCATCGCATAGTCCAGATAAGCCTGGCGCATTTCAGAGGTGATGTCAACGCGTCTGACGAGGCCGATTTCCATAGAGGGTTCCTTGGTTAGTTGGTTACCTGATTGCCTGGTTGTTGAGGGCGGTTGCGTCCGTCAAGGCTCATCTTAAGGGCAAATGGGGAAGGCGTCAAGAGGGATGGCAAAGGGCAAAGGAAGTAACTGTTCGGCCTTGAGAACATAGGTCGCGGATAAAACAGATGGACGCGGATTTAACGCCGAGGCGCAGAGAGGGACGCCAAGGTCGCCAAGAAGTTAACGCAAAGAGCGCAAAGTAAATCTCTGTGTTTTCTGCGGCGCTTCGGTGTCTTCTGTGGTTTTGTGGTTTTTCCCTGCTAAGACTCTATCGGAAAAATATCGTGGTGGTGTCATTGCGAGCCCCCCCTCGCTGCGCTCGGCGCAGGCTCCGGGGTGGAGCAATCCCCCTTTTTATCGGCCAGGAGACTGCTTTGGCGGGCTTCATCATTGCTCAGCCCGCCTCGCAGTGACACATCTGCAAAGGATTTTCGGATAGGCTCTAAGAGTGAGTAGTTACCAAAGCAAAAACCTGACGGGCTTTGCAGCACCGTCAGGCTTTGGTTTACCCGCCCAGTTTTTCATCGCCAACGGGAAGGTTGAGAATTTTCCGCCTGGCGCGCTTGCCTGCGGAGCGGAGCCGAGCCAGCAAGCGGATGCGCTCCGGTTTCACGGGCGGCTTGTCCTCGAAGGGGCCTGTCCATTCGGCTAACAGCGCGCCGTAGGTTAGCCCGCCGCCGAAGCCCACCATGACCACTTTATCGCCTTTGCGCAGGCGGCCTTTTTCGGCGGCTTCGACAGCCGCAATGGGAATGGATGCAGTAGAGGTGTTGCCGTATTTGTCGAGGTTGACCATGAACTTCGCCATCGGCATTTTCAGCCCGCGGGCGGCGACTTCCAGAATGCGGTAGTTGGCCTGATGGGGCACGATGATGGCGATGTCGTCTAACGTCAGCCCTGCCTTTTCCACCACTTCGCGCGTGGCTTCGGCCATCACGCGGGTGGCAAAACGGAACACCGGGCGCCCATCCATGTGCACGTAGTGTAGTCCGTGGGCGACGGTATCTGCCGAGGTGGGGATTTTGCTGCCGCCGGCGGGCAGGGAAAGCACGTCGGCGCCGGAGCCGTCGGCGTGCATCACGGCTTCCAGCACGCCGCCGGGTTCCTCGCTGCCCTGCAGCACAAAGGCGCCTGCCCCGTCGCCGAAGAGGATACAGGTGTTGCGGTCTTGCCAGTTCACGATGCGGGAAAGCGTTTCTGCACCGATGACCACTGCAGTGTCAATGCTGCCGGTGCGGATGGCCTGGGCAGCCATGTTGAGGGCAAAGATGAAACCGGTACACGCCGCCGAGAGGTCAAACGCCCCGGCCTTGCTTGCTCCGATGATGTCTTGCACGATGCAGGCCGTGGCGGGGAATGTGTGTTCCGGCGAAGAGGTGGCGACGATGATGAGATCAACGCCCGAGGGTTTGACACCAGCGTGTTCCAGCGCTGCTAACGCCGCGTCGGCGGCGAGGCTGGCGGTGGTTTGATCGGGGGAGGCAATGCGGCGCTCGCGGATGCCGGTGCGGCTGACAATCCATTCGTCGCTGGTGTCGACCATCTGCTCCAGGTCGTGGTTGGTGAGCACGTGTTCGGGCAGAGCCGTGCCCCATCCGGTGATGTGGGCGTAGCGGGTCATGCAGCACCTCGTTTATGCGGAAAACTTGCCAAAGATGATGCTGGCGTTGTGGCCGCCAAAGCCGAAGGAATTGGAAAGCACGAAGTTCAGGTCGGCGCGGCGCGCTTCGTTGGGCACGTAGTCGAGGTCGCATTCGGGGTCGGGAAATTCGTAGTTGATGGTGGGCGGAATGATGCCGTCGCGAATTGCCAGAGCGCTGAACATGGCTTCCAGCGCGCCGGCGCCGCCCAGCAAGTGGCCGGTCATGGATTTGGTCGAGGAAACCGGAATCTGGTAGGCAAAATCGCCGAAAATAGCCTTGATGGCGGCGGTTTCGCTTTTGTCGTTCAGGCGGGTACTGGTGCCGTGGGCGTTGATGTAACTGATTTGCTGCGGCTCCAGCCCTGCAGAGCGAAGCGCGTTTTGCATGCACAAGGCAGCGCCTGCACCTTCGGCATCGGGGGCGGTGATGTGGAAGGCGTCGTTGGTGGAGCCATAACCCACGACTTCGGCAATGATGTTGGCGCCGCGAGCCTGGGCGTGTTCCAGGGTTTCGAGGGCGAGGAAAGTTGCGCCTTCGCCCATCACGAAGCCGTCGCGCTTGGCGTCGAAGGGGCGGGAAGCGTGTTCGGGGTCATCGTTGCGTTTGGAAAGGGCGGTCATCACTTCGAGACCGGCCATTGCCACTGGAATGATGACGGCATCGGCACCGCCTACCAGCATGGCTTCGGCGTCGCCGCGGCGGATGACGTGGAAGGCTTCCCCCACAGCGTTGGTGCCGCTGGCGCAGGCGGAAACCACGGCGAAATTGGGGCCGCGCAGGCCAAATTCGATGGCAACCAGCCCCGGGGCGGTGTCGGCTAACATCATCGGGACGAGGAAGGGGCTGACGCGCGAAGGGCCGCGTTTTTCGTAAACCAGCACGTCGCGGGCAAAGGTGCTTGCGCCGCCGATGCCACTGCCGATGATGACGCCCACGCGGTCGCGATCCATGTGGTCTAACTGCCAGCCAGCGTCGGCAATGGCCTGGCGGGCGGCGACCAGTGCCAGTTGCGAGTAACGGTCAAGGCGGCGGGCGTCGCGGCTGCCAAAGTGTTCGGCGGGGTCGAAGCCTTTGACTTCAGCCGCAATATGCACTTTGTGGGGAGTAGGATCAAAGTGGGTAATATGCCCCACGCCCGATTTCCCGGCGATGGCGTTTTGCCAGGATGTATTGACATCGTTTCCCAAGGGGTTGAGGGTGCCCAGACCGGTAACGACAACGCGATGTGTCATGAGTTTTCTCCTTACGGTGGTGAGTTGAACTTCGTGATGCTATAACACGATGCTGTGCTATTCGTTGCTAAGAAAACACTCACGGGCTGGAAAGCCCAGCCCGTGAAGTATTGGAAAGGTGTTGGGTTTTGGCTATTTCTGGTCTTTGTAGCACAGCCACCAGTCGTAGCAGTCGTATTCCTTGGGGCGCTTGGCGGCGGTTTCTACATCGCTGGCGGGAGGAATGATGACCTTGTCGCCAATCAGTTCGTTGTTCGGCCAGTTGGCGGGAATGGCAACGCCCTGTTTGTCGGAAACCTGGAAGCCTTTGATCATGCGCAAAATCTCGTCCATGTTGCGCCCCAGTTCCTGCGGGTAGTAGAGGATGGCGCGAATGGTGCCCTCAGGGTCAACGAAGAACACGGCACGCACGGTGTTGGTGCCCTTGCCGGGGTGAATCAGGCCGAGGGTTTCGGCAACCGCGCCGGTGTCGGCAATGATGGGAAACTCGATCTTGGTGGCGAGGTTTTGCTCGATCCATTCTTCCCACTTGATGTGGGAAAAGACCTGGTCAACGCTCAGACCGATGAGTTCGGTGTTCAGTTTGCGGAATTCGTTGTAGCGCTTCTGGAAAGCGACGAACTCGGTGGTGCAGACGGGGGTGAAGTCGGCGGGGTGGCTGAACAGAACGAACCATTTGCCTTTGAATGCATCGGGGAGGGAAATCTTGCCGTGGGTGGTTACGACTTCCATTTCCGGGAATTTGTCGCCGATGAGGGGCATGCCTTTGTTTTCCATGATGAGAATCCTCCTGTTTTTTGGAATTGGTCTAAAATTATTGTGAGTATAGTTTAATTGCTGAGGCTGGTTTTGTCAAGGTTGAGAGGTTTTTTCTTGTACTTTTCTAATAATTGGACTTTTGACAAAATAGGTGGAACTGTGTCAATCTATGGGTATGGACAACACTCACGATTTAACAC
>JALVOR010000128.1:0-9149 GCA_027026295.1 Anaerolineales bacterium
GCCCCACACCCACACCGGTTCCGCGCGCCAGCGGCACCGCCCAGATGCTCCCCGGCGACGCGCTGGAAGTGGACGGCAACCCGGCTTCCTCCGACGACATCCTCTACCTGGAAATCAACGGCAACCACATCCTCCGCCCTCAAGACACCGCCACGTGGGGCATTTATGGCAGCACAGCGCCCGCACCGGACGACTGCCGCAACGCCCCCCACAGCGCCGCCGACATCCCTGTAGACAGCCTCGCCTCAGGCACTTACCTGTGCTACCAAAGCAGCGATGGCTATTGGGGCTACGCCCGCCTGACTACCATCAACACTGCCTCGTGGCAAATCATGCTGGATTTCCTCACCTGGGCTGAACAATAGCCTGCCTTCCTGCCGGAGGCTTCTATGGCAACCCCGCATGTGGTTTTGGTTTTCATCGACGGCCTTCGCCCCGACGCCCTCGCCGAAGCCATCGAAAACGGCAAAATGCCCCATCTGGAACGCCTGCTCGGCGCCCAACACATCCACGGCTGGGTAACTTCGGTACTGGCGCCCGCCCCCAGCATCACTTTTGCTTCGCAAGCCAGCCTGATTACCGGCGCCCATCCCAACCAGCATGACGTCCCCGGCAATCAGTTTTTCGACCGCTTTGGCGTGCACAGCAACGGCAAAGCCCGCCACTATGCCTTCGACATTGGCGACACCTTAGAAGTGGACGACGCGGTGGAAGTTTTCACCCGCGGCCTCGCCAGCCGCTGCTTAGGCGCGCGCACCATCTACGAGCGGGCGGCTTCCCGCGGCGAGCGCTCGGTGGTGGTGGGGCACATGTATGCCAACGGCGCCGATAAATGGCTGCCGCCCAAAGTCGATATGCTGGCGCGGCTGACCAAACTCCCCGAACCTCTTCACATCACCCCCGCTGAATTCGACCAACACATGCTGGAAATCGCCCGGCAGGAAATCGAAGCCAACGGCCTGCCTGACATCCTGACGGTTTATTTCATGGGCATGGACGCCTACAGCCACAAACACGGCCCCGCCGCCCAGCGCGCCTACCTGCGGGAAACCCTCGACGACCTCATCGGCGAACTGGTGGAAACCGTGGAAGGCGCGGCTTCCAAAAACCGCCCGCCGCTGTGGCTTTTCGCCGCCGACCACGGGCAGCGCCCCGTGCCCGATGACGGAGAACACGCCATCCCATTGGCGGCTTTTCAGACCATGTTCGCCAGCATGGGGCGCGACCTGCTCGACCACCCCGGCGAAGGCCGTCACAGCGATACCGTGCTGGCATTCAACGGCAGCATGGCGTTGGTGTACCTGCGCAAACACCAGGGCGAATGGCAGGAAGCGCCCGAATTCGCAACCGTGAAAACCCTTGGGCAACGCTTTTGGCAAGCCCACCAAAACGGCAAAGGCGTGCCCGCGCTGGAAGGCGCGCTGGCCGGTGTTTTCGTGCGCAATGTAGAAGCCGACGGCTGGCGCACCCCCTACGTCGCGCTCACACCCGAGGGCGAGTTTGTCACCCTCGAAACATGGTTCAGGCGGCTCCCTTCCCGCACCCATGTCGACGCCGTACACCGCCTGCAACACATGACCTCACCCCTCAGCGGCGACATGCTGTTGCTCACCAACCCCCTCAGCGGGCGCTATTTCGGCCACCCGGTCAAAGGGTTGCACGGCGGCCTCAGCCCCGAAGCCTCGCAAGCAGCATTGGCGTTGGCCTGGCCAGGCGTTGCCCCGGCGGCGTGGCAGCAAATGCGGGAACGCTTCGCCGAAGCCATCCGCGTGCGCTGCGAAACCGAAGGCGGGCGCGCCCCGCAAACGGTGGACGTGTTGACTGGGTTGGAGGCCATTTTGTTGGCGTGAGGCACCGGGGCCTGTTCAGCCTTGGGGAAACAACCCACGGATAACTACGGATGCACGCGGATTTTTGAACGCCAAGGAGTTAACGCAAAGGCGCAGAGAAGGCAAAAGGCGCAAAGGAATACTTTCGCGCACCCAACAGCAAAACCGCGCCCCTTTTGTACTTCACAACCGCTGGGTAAAAGTCAAAAACGGGAAACGGCCTTTCTCTCGTTCCAGTACCTCCATATTGTCCCTCCTATCAACGAAGAGAACGCGAGAAAAGCGGCTGTACTGTAACTCCGCACTACATTGTGGGCCCACAACATATACGGTGTGAAGAACAAAGCCGCAAATACCAGGCCAGAGAACACCAATTCCCTACGCATATACTGTTTCTTGCCCAAGACAAGCACGCTCGCTATCACAGTCACGAGTGCCGTGGTCATTGCCACAAAGCCGGATATGGAACTGTTGTACCCAAACACCATCGCTGGGGGAAGGAGAAACATTGAGAAAACCAACAATATCCACGCCAACGCTACTAAAGCAACAATACCCGTTCGTTTCCATTTCGACTTTTGCCCACTTGTTGCCTGTCTACCCAAACCTACAAGCGATAGCAAACCCGCAGCAAGCGCCAATATAAATTCTCCCCTAAGCAGATAATACCACTTTATGTCCTGATACGCTAACCGATGGTACTCCCCAACCGTGACCCATTTCCATTCCTTCTCACTCTTCCGCACCAACACACCTTCATGCCCCATGGCGAATATGATATTTCCTGTGACTGGATCTACAACAGCATCCAATGGGCCCTGAAGAATTACAGGGGAACCCGAATGATATTTCATGTAATAAGCACCCTGGGCTTCTGTCGTGGGCACAAAAGCATACTCGACCTTCCATGACTTTGCATCGGTTGATATTTGAATTGGTTTACCCGGGCTAAAGAGAACATACACCCCATCGCCCTCTAACAGCCTGGAAGCATTTCCTTTCTCCGCATCATACCAGCACTGTTCATCGTTACCTTCATACCCGCGCCATGTTTCCCCACCATCCTGGCTAAGATAACTCGCATACACAGAAGAAGCAACAACGCCATCATCATTGACCGTCAAGCAAGCAATGCCATAGTCTGGCGCTGCTACATCCGCCAACGTCAACGAAGTTACAACACATGCTGTCGCTAATAATACCGGCCTGGGCAAACGCTCACGGGGCCACTCGCGCGACCTAAAGAAAACAAAACTTGCTCCCAATGCTATTATCGCGATGGTGTCAGCAGGGTCAAGAGCAATCGCAGCCGGTGCACCAAGCAAGTAACCTATGGCCTCGCTGACAATACGGTTCGCCACTGGGCTGATTTTGAGCAAAGCAAAACCAAAACCTATCCCTCCCCAAACAAACACATCCCCCCACTTGAAAGTAGATCGTGGAAAAACCACCGTGTCTATGAAAACATACACTACTATCGGCGCAAAAAACAGCCAGGCAAAATCACTGACCTTTCCCGTTATCTGTGACGGCATCCAGCGCTGCAAGACGAATTCGTTGGCAAAATACACCACCACTGCCCCCCACGCCAGGGGATGAAAGAGAATCGCCTGCTTCGCCGACGGTGTGTTCGTTTGCATTGTACGCCTCCTGCCACTTTCTCAGCGAGGATGCTGCTTGCTCTACCCCAACAACACACACCTGTTTGCCGCCTCAGTTCCCTGTCCAATCGTTTCTCTTCTCGCCTTCTTATAAACCGTACCATCACAGCCTGCCTGAAAATCGGGGAACGCTACACCTCATCCATCTCTTCCCCCACCAACGGCCGCAGCGCGTCATCGATCGTCCCGCCTTCCTTGCGCACGCCCGGCGCAGGGGTGCCGCAATAGGGGCAAATGTTCCACGAAAGCTCCATCAACTTGCCGCACTGATGGCACACTTTCTTGAGTTTGGTATGGCAATGGGGGCAAATCAGCCAGTTGTCTTTCACCCGCCGCCCACAACCAGGGCAACGCGCGGCTTCCTCCACTGCCTGCAAAAGCGCTTCTTCTTCCAGCGTGCGCTGATATTCCTCTTCCAGCGTGCGCGCCGGGCGCAAAATCAGGTAAATCAGCAGCCCCGGCAGCGAAAGCACTGCTACCACCAGCGCCGCCAACACCGGCACCAAGGCGTCGCGTCCGCGCGAACGCATGTCGCGATAAGTCCAAAAAACCAGACCCAACCACAAAGCAGCCAGAAATGCGCCGCCCCACATGGCCGCAATGAGTAAAATATTCCGCGTGGTTACAGGGTTGAAATTCATGGGCTGCTCCTCGCTGAAGTAGTGAAATTATAGCATACCGCCTCGCGCTCTCTCGCCTTTTTGTGGTAAAGTAAAGAGAGAACACCCCTCCGACTCGACTATCCGACTATCCGACCATCCGACTACCTGACTACCCGACTACCCCATGTACACCATCCGAGAGTGGGATGAAAGCGAACGCCCCCGCGAGCGTCTGGAGCAACTCGGCGCCCAAAGCCTGAGCACTGCCGAACTGCTTGCCATCCTGCTGCGGGTAGGGCTTCCCGGTGAAAGCGCCGTGGCATTGGCACGCCGCTTGCTACGTCAATTCGACGGGCTAGCAGGGCTGCAGCGGGTTTCCTTCGAGGAACTCAAGGCCCAGCGCGGCATCGGCACGGCCAAAGCCGCCCAAATCAAGGCCGCTTTGGAACTCGGGCGCCGCTTGCAACTTTCCCAGCAAGGCGAAAAACCCCGCATCAACAGCCCCGACGACGCCGCTGCCCTGTTGCTTTATGAAATGCGGGCGCTGGAACAGGAACACCTGCGCGCCCTGTTGCTGGATACCCGCAATCAGGTGCTCAAAATTCACGAGGTGGTGCGCGGCTCGGTCAACAGCGCTCAGGTGCGCATCGCCGAAATTTTCCGCGAAGCCGTGCGCGTGAATGCTACTGCCATCATCCTCGCCCACAATCATCCCAGCGGCGACCCCGCGCCCAGCCCCGACGACATCGCCCTTACCCGCCAGGCGCAGGAAGCCGGCAAACTCCTCGACATCAGCGTGCTCGACCACATCATCATTGGTGATAACCAATACGTTTCCCTCAAAGCCCGCGGGCTGATTTAGTACCTGTAACCATTCAGCCCTGCGAAAGCAGGCCACGGATGACACGAATAATAACGGATGCACGCGGATTTCTGGAACGCCAAGCACGCCAAGACAGCACCAAGGCCGCAAAGGACGCTGTCAATTCGGCACAGTGTTACTTCGGGTTCTGCAAATTGACGAAGTAAGGCCTCACAAATTACCTTATCTCTGTGTTTCCTGTGGCGCTTCTGTGCCTTCTGTGGTTTTCAATCTGCGGAACCCGCAGTTTCTCCTTACCAGGGCTGAACAGAGACCACCGCCCAAAGGAAGACAACCATGCAAGAACGCCAGATTATGCTCCTGCCTCGCGAGAACTTTTGGGATTGGGTAAAAGCCACCCGCCACTACGTGCTCACCTTCGGCACCTCCATCACGCCCGACCCGGTCAATGCCGGGCGCTACATGGCACCCAACCAGACCATCACCATCGTGCTGCCTCCCAACGGCTACCCCGCCCAAGGCGACATCCGCGCGTGGTTCATCCAGCACTACCCCGGCGTGCGGCTGGACGTCATCGAAGTGCAAACCCCCGACGAACTGGAAAAGGTGCTCGCCCAGCGCATCGCCGCCCTCGACCGCTACGGCGACAGCACCCGCCCCTTCCACCTGCTCTGGCCGACCGACTATGCCGTCATTACCCAGGCGTTTGGCGCACACCCCGAAATTTACAGCCAATGGGGGCTTCCGGGGCACGAAGGCGTGGATTTTCGCGCCCCCACCGGCACGCCCATCTATGCCGCCGCCGATGGCGTGGTCTATCTCGCCGACCGCGACCCTGCAGGCGCTTACGGCAAGCAAATCCGCCTGCGCCACCGCGACGGCTACAAAACCGTTTACGCCCACTTACACGAAGTACTGGTCAAGGAAGGCGACTTCATCAAAGCGGGGCAAATCATCGGCAAGGCCGACAATACCGGCAACTCCTACGGCTCACACCTGCACCTTACCCTCAAAAAGGAAGGCGCCACCGAGCGCGGCGAAACCAACTACCCCCACGACATCATTGACCCCACCCCCTTTCTGGTATGGCCGATTACCGAAGACACCATGCGGCGCGCCCAGTACGACTGGCCCCCCAACCGTTGCCTCGTGGGCGGCAGTTGCCGCCCCGATGGGCAGTTCGACGAAGCCGATTTCCGGGTGGTTTCCCAGGCACGGCTGGAAGCCGCGCGCATCACCCAAGACACCCCCGACGAAGCCATCGCTCGCCTGCGCCAGATCAACCCCAACATCTTCCTGCTGGCGCGGCTGACCGCCAACATGCACCTGCACCCTTACAGCGCCGCCGAATTTGCCAGTGCCTTGCGCCCTCACCTTGCCCGTTTTTACGCCCACGGCATCCGCTATTTTGAAATTCACACCCAGCCCAACCTGCACGCCAACGGCTGGATGGTTTCGTGCAGCGCCGGCAGCGCATTCGCTTTCTGGTTCCTCGGCGTGCTGAACGCCTGGCGAAAGCAGTTTCCCGAAGCCAAACTTGGCTTCCCGGCGCTTTCCCCTGGCGACGACGTGCCCAACCAGCGCTTCGCCGCCCGCCGCTTTCTCGATCAGGCCGACAAAGGCGTGATTGCCGCCGATTGGGTGGGTGCAGCCTGCTACTGGCATAACTACGCTGAAATGAACCACACCAAAAAAGGGCGCTGCTACGAAACTTTGCGACTGCGCTATCCCCACAAACTGATATTCCTCACCGACTTTGCCAACACCAACATTCAAACCGACGCCGCCAGCCGCGGCAACCAATACGTCGATTATTACGACAGCCTGCGCGAGCAGGCGGGCATGGGCGCGGCGTTTGCCGATTACCTCACCGCAGGCAGCGCCGCCCCCTATTTGGGCTGGGCAACTGCCGAGGGGCAAATGACACCCATTGTTGCCAAAGTTGCCCAACGGGAGTGGTGAACCGTTGCTTCCAGGAGGTGCACGATGATCAAGTTCAACGGTCAAACCTATGCCAGCGTCGAGGACATGCCGCCTGAAGTCCGGCAGGTTTACGAAAGAATGCTCAAACTGCTCCCCGACGAGGACAAAAACGGCGAACCCGACTTGCTGCAGGGAAACGCCGCTAACGTCGACATGGTCGTCACCAGTTCCATTACCGTGGATGGCGAAGTCTACACCAACGAAGACGACATGCCCCCGGAAGTCCGCCAAAAATTCGAGGAAGCAACCGCCAAACTGCAGAAGTTCATGGGAGCAGCACAAGGCATCGAAAGCGTTTCTGACGCTTTCCCCCACCAACAACAAATCAGCGTGGAAGTAAGGAAAGAAATACCGTCAACCCAACCGTCTTCCCTCAGCCCCACTACCGCCGCTCAGGAAAGAGCACCGAGGAACGCGCACGCCGATGCCCCTTCTCCGGTCATTCGGGAAGAAAAAGCCTCGGCAACCACGCTCCTGCTGGTTGTTGCGGCCATCGTGCTTCTGGCACTCATCACAGGGGTTGGCATCATGGTATGGGTGCTTCATTAGAGGAGAGGGAACGGTTCCTCCTTCCGCTCCCGCCAAAACGGGGTAAAATACCTCCCTGATTTTCACAGGAGGAGAAACATGCACATCGTCATCACAGGTGGCACGGGATTGCTGGGAAAAGCCCTCATCGAGCGGCTCGCCCCCGAGGGGCACACTTTCACGGTGTTTACCCGCACACCCAACGACCGCCGCGGCTTGCCGCCCCAGGTCCACATGGCAGCCTGGACGCCCAACGAACCCAACGCGCTGGCGCGCCACTTGCGGGAAGCCGACGCCGTGGTCAACCTGATGGGCGAAAACATCGCCGCCAAACGGTGGACCAAAACCCGCAAAAACGCCCTCCGTGCCAGCCGCGTGGAAAACAGCCTCGCGCTGGCTTCGGCGCTGCGGCTGGCACAGCCGCGCCCCAAAGTGCTGCTTCAGGCCTCCGCTGTGGGTTATTACGGCGACCGCGGCGATGCATACATCGACGAGCACACGCCGCCCGGCGACGATTTCCTCGCTCGCCTGGCAGTGGCATGGGAAAACAGCACCGCCTCGGTGGAAGCCCTCGGCATGCGGCGGGTGATTTTGCGCACCGGCGTGGTGCTGAGCACCCAGGGCGGCGCCCTGCCGCGCCTGCTGCTGCCCATTCGCCTGGGAGTGGGCGGGCCTTTAGGGAGCGGCAAGCAATGGATGCCGTGGATTCACGTTGCCGACCATGTCGAGGCAATGATTTTCCTCATCCGCAACGCCAAAGCCGAAGGCCCCTTCAACCTCACTGCCCCCCAACCGGCAACCAACGCCGAACTGGTGCGCGCCATCGCCCGGCGGCTGCACCGGCCTGCCTTCCTGCCCATGCCCGCCGCCGCCCTGCGGCTGCTGCTCGGCGAAATGAGCACCGTGCTGCTCACCAGCCAGCGCGCCCTGCCCAACCATTTGCTCCAGGCAGGCTACACTTTCCGCTTCCCCACCCTGGAAAGCGCCCTCGATGACCTGCTCAAACCCGCCGCCCCCTGAGGTTGCCGCATGAACATCCCCTACTGGGTTCCCGATGCCGTTTTCTACCAGATCTTCCCCGACCGCTTTGCCAACGGCGACCCCACCAACGACCCGCCCAATGTCGCTCCCTGGGGCAGCCAGCCCACCATTTGGAATTTCATGGGCGGCGACCTGCGCGGCATCATCCAGCGCCTGGATTACCTGCTCGAGCTCGGCATCAACGCCATCTACCTCAATCCCATCTTCCAGGCCACCAGCAACCACCGCTACAACACCACCGACTATTACCGCATCGACCCCAGACTGGGCACCATGGCCGATTTCCACGCCCTGCTGGAAGCCTGCCACGCCAACGGCATCCGCGTGGTTCTGGACGGCGTGTTCAACCACACCGGGCGCGGCTTTTTCGCTTTCAACGACATCCTGGAAAACGGCGAACATTCCCCCTGCAAGGATTGGTATCACATCCGCCGCTTTCCCGTGCAAGCCTATGGGGAAGGCGACGCGGAGGACTACGCAGCGTGGTGGGGCTTCCGCAGCCTGCCCAAGTTGAACACCAGCAACCCCGCGGTGCGGGAATTCATCTTCGGCGTGGCGCGCCACTGGCTCGAACAGGGCATTGACGGCTGGCGGCTGGATGTGCCCAACGAGATTGACGACGACGACTTTTGGCAGGAATTCCGCGCCGTGGTCAAAACTGCCAATCCCGACGCCTACCTGG
>JALVOR010000128.1:9159-16272 GCA_027026295.1 Anaerolineales bacterium
GGAAATCTGGACGGCGGAACCGCGCTGGGCACAGCACTTCGACGGGCTGATGCACTACCCGGTGCGGGAAGCCATTTTGGCTTTTGTCAACGGCACAAACCCGGCCAGCGCCTTTGCTGCCCGCCTGCAGGAACTTGCCGACCTCTACGGCGAGCAGGCGCACGCAATGTATGTTCCCCTCGGCTCTCACGACACCGAGCGCCTGCGTACCCTGGCCGGCAGCGCCGAAAAGGCGCGGCTCGCGCTGGGCGTACAGTTTGCCTACCCCGGCGCGCCCGCCATCTATTACGGCGACGAAATCGGGCTGGAAGGCGGCAAAGACCCCGACAACCGGCGCGCCTTCCCGTGGGCACGCGAACAATGGGACGCTGACCTGCGGCGCTGGGTGCAAAAACTGATTGCCGTCCGCAAGCGCACACCAGCGCTGCGCCGCGGCGCTTTCCGCCTGCTCAAAAGCAGCGACCCCAAGGGATGCGTGGCGTTTGCCCGCTTGCTGGGGGCGAGCAACGTGCTGGTGGTTGCCAATGCTTCCGCGGTCAAACGGCACTGCCACCTGCCCGTGGATGCCTTGGGCTGGGAAGACGGTCACATCGTGCGCGACCTGCTCGGCAGTGCCGAAGGCATCGTGGACGGCGATACCCTGCACTGGGATATGCTGCCGCGGCAGGTGGTGTGGCTGGCGTAGATTTCCCTTACTTGCTCACCCGCAATTCGTCTTTCAGCCGCCAGCGTCGCGACCAGCGCACCAACACCAGCCCCACAATGAGCACGAAAACCAGACCGCCGTGGGTCAGCATCTCTTGCAGTTGCAGATGCACCACCTCGGCGGACTGATGTTCAATGGACATTTGCGCACCGATGAGCAACAATTTCCGTATGCTGGAAATGATGCCCACGAACAAAAACGGTTCTAACGGCACCGTGTGTTCCCGCAGGTATGCCAGTACCGTCCACAACAACTCCAGCACAATCATCACCAGCAAAATGTCGTGGATGGCGCTCAACACGGCTTGCTGGTAGGTGTCGGGGGAAAACATATCCCGAAAAATCAGGGCGCTGTGGTAAAGCAATACGATCGCAACGCCCGCCAGCAGAAAACCAGCCACGCACTGCAGAAAATCATCGAGGCTGGAAAGCCAACCAAGTAATCGGCTGCGCTGCGGCGGCGCAGCAACCGACGGTTGTTCGTGTTGGGAAGACGCGGTCATGAGCAATGCTCCTCTCGGCAATCAAAACAAAGGGGGACAGAAAGTATTATAATGGAGCACAACACACCCTGCAAACTGAGGAGGCAGCCATGCCCACCCGCCACGCGGTCAGCGTCAGTTTAGGCAGTTCCAAACGCGACAAAAAAGTAACCGTCACCTTCGGCGACACCACCGTCATCATCGAGCGCATCGGCACCGACGGCGATGTGGAAGCCGCCAAACGGCTTTACCGCGAACTGGATGGCAAAGTCGATGCCTTTGGCATGGGCGGCGTGGATATGTATATCCGCGTCGGCGAGCGCAAATATCCCCTGCGGGCGGCCTTCCAACTCATCAAAGATGTCAAACAAACCCCAGTGGTGGACGGCCAGGGGCTGAAACACACCCTGGAACGGCGGGTGTTCGAACTCGCCGCGCCGCAACTCAAAGAACCGCTGCACTTCGAAACCGCTTTCATGCCTCTCGCCCTCGACCGGGTGGGGCTAGCGCAGGCAGTGAACGAAGTGGCCGATGAAATCATCTTTGGCGATTTCATGGTGGGGCTGGGGCTGCCCATCCCCATTCGGGGGCTGAAAACCTACATTCGGGTACTAAAAACCCTGCTTCCCGTGGTGGGCTTCTTCCCGATGAGCATGCTGTTCTATGGCAGCGACGGCGTGGAACACGAACCCAAGTACGAAAAATACTGGGCACAGGCCGACCTGATTGCCTGCGATTTCATGTTCATGAAAAAATACATGCCGCCACAGATGCTCAAGGGCAAAACCTTGGTTGCCAACACAACCACCGCCGACAACATTGCCTACCTCAAGGAACACGGCGTGCGCCTGATGATTACCACCACGCCCCGCTATGACGGGCGCTCTTTTGGTACCAACATGATGGAAGCCGCCCTGACCGCCTATGCAGGCAAAGGCCGCCCCCTGACCTTAGACGAACTCAACACTCTCATCGACGAACTCAACTTGCGCCCCACGGTGCTCTACCTCAACCCGTAAAACCCCACCTGCGCCCGTTTAACGCCGCATCCCCCACGCTTGGCGGGGGATGTTTGCATTCAGGGAACGACAACGCCTCAGGGCTGCTTTTGCAGCGCGGCTTCGATGGCCTCCTGGAAACGGGCATAAGGCAAAGCACCCTCGATGAACTGCTGGCTGCCGTCAGGGGCAATCACGAGGAAAGAGGGTGTGCCCTTCACGCCCGCGGCCTGGCCGTCTTTCAAGTCTTGCATCGCTTGCTGCCGATATTTGTGGGAATCCAGACATTGGTCAAAAGCGTCCATATCCAGCCCTAACATTTTTGCCATGCTGTCGATGCGCTCGCGGGAAAAAGCGCCCTGGTTTTCGCCGTGCTGGTTGTAGAACAGCACATCGTGGAATTCCCAGAATTTGCCCTGGTCGCCAGCACAATAGGCGGCTTCGGCAGCCCGCAGCGATTCCGGCCCAATCCAGTCGCCGAAGGTGCGGTAAACCAAACGTACTTTGCCGGTTTCTACATAATGCTGAATGATCAACGGCTCGGTTTCCCGCGCGAAGCGACCACAGAAGGGACATTGGAAGTCGGAATATTCGATGATGGTCACCGGCGCGTTGGGGTCACCAATGACGTTGAGGTTTTCATCAGGGTGCGAGTGCGGCGGCGGAGGCGCCAAATTAGCCCCGCCTGCCGTAGGCTCCGCGGTAGGCGATGCCGAAGTCTGTGAAGCCAGCACCAGCAGCCCACCGACCAGCAGAATCACGCCAGCGACAACGACCATTGTAAAGATGCGCTCGCGACGTTTGCGGGCTAGGCGTTGCTTGCGCATTTCGGCTCGTTTGTTACGTTTGGCTGCCACGGGGAAGCCTCCTTCCTAAGGGAATACCGTGATTATGCCACAGAAAGAAGGTTTTGTCCAAATCAGCATGCGCCCTTGTAAGCACCGCCGTCCACATTGAGCAACGCGCCCGTGACGTACGAAGCCGCAGGGGAAACCAGAAACACCGCGGCTTTGGCAAATTCCTCGGGCTCCGCCATGCGCCCAAGGGCAATGTTGCGGTTTTGCTTTTGGATTTCCTCGTTTTCGCTGGTGCCGTTGGCTCCGGCACGCAAGCGCATTAGTTCGCCGACCCGCTCGGTTTTCGTCCAGCCGGGCAAAATGGCGTTGAAGCGGATGCCCTCCGACCCCAGTTCCAGGGCAAGGGTTTTCATCAGGTTAGCCGTGGCAGCGCGCACGCTGTTGGAAAGCACCAGGCCGGGAATGGGCTGCTTGATGGAATACGAGGTAATTGCCAGCACGCTGGGCGCAGACGATTGCCGCAAGAACGGCAGCGCTTCCCGCACCAGGCGCACATGCGCCAGCAACAAGGTCTGCACAGCCCGCATCCATTGCTCGTCAGTCAAATCCTCGAAATTCCCGCCGGGCGGGCCGCCTGTGTTCGTGACCAAAACATCCAGCCCCCTCAGCGCATCGTTGGCTTTGTGAACCACATGCCTGACCATATCAGGGTCGGTCAAATCACCGGTGGCCGGAATGACCGGCACGGCGTTATTGACTTCGGCTGTGATTTTCTCCGCCGCGGCTTCCAGCATGTCGCGATGACGGCCATTGATTGCCACCGCACAGCCTTCCTGCGCCAATATTTTGGCAACGGCAAAGCCCAGTCCTTTACTCGCACCTGCCACCAGGGCTTTCTTGCCTTTGAGTCCCAAGTCCATAGTGCTCGCCTCCTTTCCAGGTCGGTAGCAAACGACAAGTTACCACACTCGTTCGGTCTGCCTGCAAGGCACCTCACTTTGGGAACCAAACGAAGCAAATCTTCAACATCAACAGCATAACATAAAAAGCGCCCGTTTCACAGGCGCTTTTTGACCCATGCCAGGGCTTCCTCACGGGTCGTAATTTCGCCCGCGGCCTGGGCTTCCAGCAAGCCTTCCAGCAAGGCGCCCAACTGCGGCCCCGGTGCAACACCCAGGGTTTGCATCAAATCATGCCCGCTGAGCAGCGGCGGCGGGGCAACTACCTCATCATGCCGCTCCCACCAGGCGGCCAGCAGGGTACGGGCGGCTTCCAGATGCTGCTGCCAAAGGTCATGGGGAAGCCGCGGCCCATACGCTGCCACGGTTTCGGCCAGGGCTAACAACACCGCCTCGACCCCGGCGTCGCCCGCGGCACGATAATAGCGAAAAACCTCGCGAGGGGAAACCGGCAACTGCCCAGCCAGGGCTTGCACCTGCGGCCAGTGGCGCACCGTAGCCGCCAGGCGGCGGGCTTCCGCATTGCTCAAGCGCAGCGCCTCGCCACGCCGCCCTGCCAAACGGGCACTCGCGGCTGCCACATCGCCGCCTTCCCTCTGCCCGGCGCGGTGATAAAGCGCCGCCAGCAAAAGCAGGGCCCGCGCCGACCGCTCAGGGTGGCTGTGGGCGCGCAGGTGGTCGGCAAGGGCCTCCCGATAGCGGCCAATGCGCACCATCGCGTAGCCCAAGGCAAAATCGGCGGCCTTTTCCTGCTCATAGGCAGGCGAAAGGGCTTCCAGCAGGGCGGCAAGGTGTTCCACCGTGCGCATGGTGTGCTGCCACGCGTCGGCCTGATATGGCGGCGGCAACGGCACGCCGCGCAGGCGAGGCAGTTCGGGCAGCACATAGGCAAGCGCGCCGAGGGCGTCGGCCACTTTGAGCGCTGCGGCGGGGTTGGCGCTTTCCAACATGCGGAAAAGTTCATCCCGCAGGCGCTCAGGGCTGACATCTTCCAGCAGGGGCAGGGCGGTATGCATCAGGCGGCGGGTTTCAGGCAAAATGTGGAAGCCCAACGAAGCCGCCAGTCGAGCGCCTCGTAAGATCCGCAGGGCATCGTCGGCAAAGGCAGTTTCGGCGCATGCACGCAGCACTTTGTCCTTCAAATCAGACAAACCATCAAGGGGGTCAATCAGGTCTTCCGGCTGATGCAGGGAAGCCGCCATGGCGTTGATAGTGAAATCGCGGGCGCGCAGGTCGGTTTCCAGCGAGCCGCCTCGGAACGCGGCAACGTCGATGGCATAGCGGCCATCATCGGCATTTACAATCGCCCGTCCGACATCCCGCTCGGCATCGAGGGGGTAAAACGCGCCGCCCAACGCGTTGGCAATGCGCCGTGCCAGGCGGATGCCGCCGCGGGGCACGGCGAGGTCGATGTCGTGGCTGCGGCGGTTGAGGAACGCGTCGCGCACCGTGCCGCCCACCAGATAAACACCGGTTTCGGGCGGCGCAACAGCACGCAAGCGGGTAACAATCGAGGGAAAGGGAAATAACATGCAGGCAGGTTAGTCTTCGGTGGGAGGATGGTAATGTTCCAAATTGGGTACGGCAATAAACGTCAGGTTACGGTAATACTCGTCCATATCCAGCCCGTAGCCGAAGACGAATTCGTTGGGAATCACAAAGCCGCGGTAGTGGATGGGCACTTCCACCTCGCGGCGCTCGGCCTTGTCGAGCAGGGTGCACACCTTGAGGGATTTGGGCTGGCGCAGGGAAAGGATGTTGAGCACCTCGGCGATGGTATGGCCGCTGTCGATGATGTCTTCCACCAGCAGCACGTGGCGGCCGGTGATGCTGGTGCGTAAATCCATGGTGAGGCGCACCCGCCCCGCGCTCTGCCGCGCGCCCGCGCCGTAGGATGAAATCGCCATGAAGTCAATGGCGTGAGGCACGGTGACGTGTTTCATCAAATCGGTGAGGAACATCACCCCCCCGCGCAGAATGCACGCCATGAGCAGTTCTTCGCCCGCGTAATCGCGGCTGATTTCCGCGCCCAGTTCGGCGATGCGCGCCATCAGACGGTCTTCGGGAATCAGGATTTTGTCGAGGAAGTCGTGATAGTCTTGGATGGGCATGGGCAATTCTCATTGGGAAAGATGGATTCAACCTGGCAGGGGGAAACCACAGATTTCGCAGAAAAATATCCGCCGCTTTCACAGAGACCTCTCTGTGCCTTCTGCGCCCTTTCTGTGTCCTCTGTGTTTTCCTTTCAATCTGCGTAATCTGCGGTTGTTATTCGCCCAACTTCTCCTCAACCCACCCGGCCACTGCGGCTAAGGCCTCATCCAGCCGCGCGGGGTCTTTGCCGCCGGCCTGAGCAAGGGTGGGCTTGCCGCCGCCACCGCCGCCCACGAAGCCGGCCACGAATTTCGCCAGTTCGCCCGCGTGCAGGCCCTTTTTCGTCAGCGGCTGGCTCACCGCGGCAATGATGAGCGGACGCCCGTCGCGCACGGTGGCGAGCACGGCCACGCCTTCGGGGTGCTGCTGGTGGAAGCGGTCGGCCAAGCGGCGCAGGGCGTCGGCATCGGCATCGGGCACGCGCACCGCCAGCACGGGCACGTCCGCGACGCGCGGCGGCTCGGCAATCTGCCGCTCCACCGCGGCCTCGGCCATGCGGCGACGCAGCGCGCCGGCCTCTTTGCGGGCTTCGGCCAGTTCCGCCTGCAGGTGCGCCACCTTTTCGGGCACGCCCTCGGGCGGCGATTTCAGCAGCGCGGCGGCTTCCTCCAGCGCGTCCATGCGCCCGCGGGCAAAGCGGTAGGCCCCTCGCCCCGTCACGGCTTCGATGCGCCGCACGCCCGCCGCAGCACTGCCCTCGCTCACGATGAAAAACGCGCCAATGTCCGCTGTGCGGCTCAGGTGTGTGCCGCCGCAGAGTTCACGAGAAATCGGCTCCGCGTCGCCAATGGTGATGGTGCGCACCACCTCGCCGTATTTCTCGCCAAAGAGCGCCATCGCGCCCTCGGCAATGGCTTCCTCGCGCTTTTTGAAAGCCACCTGCACGGGGTAATCGGCGGCGATCGCGTCGTTCACCCATTGCTCAATGCGGCGCAGTTGCTCGCGGGTCAGGGCTTCAGGATGGGTGAAGTCAAAGCGCAGGCGGTCGGGCGCGACCAACGAACCGGCCTGCCGGGCG
>JALVOR010000129.1:0-2416 GCA_027026295.1 Anaerolineales bacterium
GCCCCTGAAGCGCCAGCCGAACCCGCCGCCGAAGCGCCCGCGTCGGAAGACGACGCGTTGGCGTGGCTGGAAGGGCTGGCGGCCAAGCAGGGTGCGCCTGCCGAAGAATTGCTGACCTCTGAGGAGGCGCGGGAGGGAGCCCCGCCTGAATGGGTGGCTGAAGCCGAAACCCCGGCGGAGCCTGTCGCTGAAGCGCCAGCCGAACCCGCTGCCGAGGCGCCCGCGTCGGAAGACGACGCATTGGCGTGGCTGGAAGGGCTGGCAGCCAAGCAGGGTGCGCCTGCCGAAGAATTACTGACCCCTGAGGAAGCGCGGGCAGAAACCCCGCCCGAATGGGTGGCTGAAGCCGAAACTCCGGCGGAGCCTGCTGCTTCTGAAGCAGCGGCGGCTTCCACTGCGGCGTGGGTATCCGAATCAGACGAGGCAGCGCCTCAAGCGATTGTGGAACCACCTGCCGAGGCCGCCCCGCAGCCTTCCCCTGCAAAGGTCAAGCCGGAAAAGAAACGCGCCAGGGCGAGCGACGATGAACAATTGGTGGCCGCTCGTGCTGCGCTGGAAGCGGGTAATCTGGCAGAAGCGTTGAAACTTTATGCCAAACTTGTCCGCCGCAAGCGCCACCTGGAAGCGATCGTCGAAGATCTCGAGAACGCGCTCACACGCTATCCGGTGGAGGTGGATTTGTGGCAGGCGTTGGGCGATGCTTATATGCGTCTTGACCGGCTGCGCGAAGCACTGGATGCTTACAATCAGGCCGAAGCATTGTTGCGTTGACGAGGGGGGCAATATGGACACCGACCAGCGACCTTTGCTCAAATGTCCCCGTTGTGGGGGGACGATATCGCCGGATGACCAGACTTGCCCGCATTGCGGTGTGAACTTGGGCGTGGCGGCAGTGTTGGCCGAGCGCCTGGTAAGCCTGGTGCCGCCAGTGCATGTGCCGCCGGGAGATGCTGTTGCCCCAGAGACGTTAGTGCCGCGGCTGGGCGAGCGCTTGGTAAGTGCTGGCTTGATTACCCCGCGCCAATTGGATGAGGCGCTCGATTATCAGCGCAAGCGCGCTGAAGAAGGCAGCCCCATATGCCTGGGGCAGGCTTTGGTGGTGTTGGGTTACCTCGACCGCGACACCCTCGACCGCGTGGTCACCGAAATCATTTTGCAATTGCAAAGTGCTCTTTATCAGGCTAATGCCCGCCTGGAGCAGGAAGTTGCGGAACGCACCAAACAGTTGCAGGATGCCTTGCTCAGGCTTTCGGAATTGCAACGCCTGAAAGCCAATTTCGTTGCCAACGTTTCTCACGAGTTGCGCACGCCGCTGACGCATCTGGTGGGGTATCTGGATTTAATGGCCGATGGCACGGTGGGCGATTTGAATGCTGCTCAAAAGCGTGCTGTGGATGTAATGCAACGGGCTGCCCAACGCCTCTCCCGCCTTATCGAAGACCTTATTAGTTTTGCGTTGCTTTCCAAGGGGACACTTTCGATAGAAATGGACGTGGTGTTGGTCGACGATTTGATTGCCGAGGTGATGGAAACCATCCAGAGCAGCATCAAAGTCAAAGGGTTGACCTTTCGGCAGGAAATCCAGCCGGGCTTGTACGTGTTTGCCGACCGGCAGAAAATCGGTTGGGTGTTGCATCAGTTGCTCGACAATGCCGTGAAGTTTACGCCCGAGGGCGGCGAAATTGTCTTGCGCGCCTGGAAAGCACGTGCAAAGGTTTACTTTGCGGTGGAAGATACGGGCATCGGCATCCCCAAAGAGCGTCTGCAGGTGATCTTTGAGCCATTTGTGCAGTTGGAAGATTCGGCCACGCGCCAGTACGGCGGTGCCGGCTTGGGGCTGGCATTGGTCAAACAGGTTTTGGATGCCCACGACACCGAACTGGAAATAGAATCGGAGCCCGGTATGGGAACAAAAGTCCGTTTTGCCTTGTTGCAGACAGGGCGCTCGGGTGAGGCGTCTTGAACCCACGAAAGTAAGGAGCTTTTATGGATATGCAACGTGCGCGGGCGCTGAAGGCGAAAAAATTGGGCCTGATGATTCGCGACGCGCGGCTGGCTTCCGGGCGTAGCCGCAAGGCATTGGCAGAGATACTGGGTATTTCTTCGTCCCAGTTGGGAGCCTATGAAAGCGGCGACAAATCGCCTTCCCTGCCCGAACTGGAAGCCATTGCCTTTGTTTTTCGCTTGCCGCTGGAGCATTTTTGGAGCGACGATGTCCTTTCCGAGGAAGATGGAAAGGATAACCTGGATGTCAAACGCCTCATTCAGGTGCGCCAGCGCGTGATTGGCGTCAAATTGAGGCATTATCGTGAAGGCGCGGGCATGAGCCTCGCCGAGGTAGCGCGGGAAGCCGGCATTCCGGCCAGCCGCCTGCGGGCTTATGAACTCGCCGAGCGCCCGGTGCCCCTGCCGGAAC
>JALVOR010000129.1:2426-16190 GCA_027026295.1 Anaerolineales bacterium
CGGGAACTTGCCCAGCGGGTGAGCGAAATGTCGGTCGAAAAACTGCGCGCGGTGGCTGAAGGGCTGCTGGAGATCACACTATGAGCGAACGGGTTCCCCCCGAAAAGTTGGCGTCTGAAGCCAAAGCGGCTTACGGGCGCGAAGATTACACCGAGGCAGCGCGGCTGTTTGCGGTGGCAGCCGAGGCTTTCGAGCAGTCAGGCAAACCGCTAGACGCTGCCGAAATGCAGAACAACCGCTGCGTGGCGTTGGTGCAGGCAAAGGCTTACGAAGAAGCGCTGGCTGCTGTTGAACCCACGCCGCAGATTTTCGCCGAGGCAGGCGATGTGCGGCGGCAGGGACTTGCTTTAGGCAACCTCGGCAGCGCCCTCGAAGGTTTGCACCGTTGGAAGGAAGCCGCCGAGGCGTATCGCGAAGCCGCGGCGTTGTTGGAACAGGCCGGCGCGCGTGAAGCACGTGCCGCCGTGCTGCAGTCGCTTTCCGCTGTGCAGTTGCGGTTGAACGACCCCGTTGAAGCCATCATTGCCATGCAGGAAGCCGTAGAAGACCAGCCCCGCTCGCTCAAGCGAGGGCTGTTGAAACGCCTGCTGAAAGTGCCATTTCGGCTGTTGGGAGGAAGTTGATGACGTCCATGGTAGCCTCTGAAATGACCGAAAAGGTGATTTCTCCCCGTATTCGTATGTCGGAACAGTCTGACCGTCGCCGTTTGGCGGCATTGATACATCTGGAGCCTTATGTGCATCAGCATCCCGGTTGGTATGCCCCGTTGGAGAAGATTGGGGAGCCGGGATTTGTCGTTTCTCAGGCCCCCGATGGCGCGCTGAATGCTGCCCTTGCTGTACTTCAGGAGACCCCGCGGGTGGCATGGGTGCGTTTGTTTGCCACGGTGGCGGCATTGCCCCCTGCCGAGGCGTGGGAAACCCTCTGGTCGGCGGCTATTGCCCCGCTGCGGGAACGCGGCGTACGCTGGGTGGCGGTGATGCCCTTTGCCGACTGGTTCCGTCGGGTGGTGCAGGAACACGGCTTCCACTGGGTGGGCGACGTGGAGGTGATGGCGTGGCGCAACGGCCCCCTGCCGCCGCACACCCCGGCCAGGGGCTTGCGCTTGCGCGCAATGATGCCACAAGACTTGCCCGTGGTGGCGGCTATCGATGTGGCCGCGTTTGGCGAGTTTTGGCAGATGTCCGACGATGCTTTCCAGACGGCCCTGGCGCACTCTGTGTGGGCAACGGTGGTGGAAGACGAAACAGGCCGGATTTTAGGTTTCCAGATCAGCACCCCTACGCCGTTGGGCGGGCATCTTGCGCGCCTGGCGGTGCATCCGGAAGCCCAGCGGCGAGGTATCGGGCGCTGGCTGGTGCATGATACGCTTTCGTTTTTCAAGAGCAACAAAGCCGAGCAGGTGACACTGAATACCCAGGGGCAGAACGCCAAAGCGCTGATTCTTTATCGCCGCATGGGTTTCCGCTCCACCGAAGAGGTGTACCCCGTTTATCGTTTTGTACTTTCGCCGTAGCGCGGGGTTTTGAGAGGTGGTGATGGAAGAAACTTTTGTTCTGTGCGAAGAGCCTTATTTGTTTGGCCGTTCCTGGCCGGTAGAAGCCCCCAAGGGCGTGGTGTGCCTCGTGCATGGTTTGGGGGAACACGGCGGGCGCTATGCCCCGTTGGCGGCGGCCCTCAACCGGGCGGGTTTTGCCGTCCACGCGTTTGATTTGCGCGGCCACGGGAAATCCGGCGGCAAGCGCGGACACACGCCGTCGTATGAGTCTCTTTTGGATGATATTACCTCTCTGCTCGACGACGCCGAAGAGAAGTTTCCGGGCGCGCCCCTGTTCCTTTATGGCCACAGTTTGGGCGGCAACCTGGTGGTCAACTACATCCTGCGCCGCCCGGTGGCACGCCTGGCGGGCGCGGTTGCCACAGGCCCGTGGCTGCGCCTGGCTTTCGAACCGCCTGCCTACAAGATTTGGCTGGCGCGCACCGTGGGGCGGCTATTGCCCGCCTTGCTTCAGCCCAGCGGCTTGAACCCCGAATTCCTTTCCCACGACCCGGAAATCGTGCGGGCTTATGTGGAAGACCCCTTGGTGCACGACCGCATTTCCTCGGCGCTCTTCCTGGGGGCTTACGAAGCCGGGCTGTGGGCGCTGGAACACGCCGCCGACCTGCCCTTGTCCCTGCTGCTCATGCATGGCGCTGCCGACCAGTTGACCTCGCCCCAGGCCAGTGAGGCTTTCTGCCGGCGTGCGGGTGAGCGCTGCGTTTTCAGGGCATGGGATGGACTGTACCACGAAATCCACAACGAGCCGCAGAAAGAGGAAGTTTACCGCGCGGTTATCGCGTGGTTGGAAAACCGCCTCGCGGCGGTGAAGTAGCCTGGGGGGCGCAAACTAAAAAACGCAGAAGGCACAGAAGCGCCACAGCAAACACAGAGTTGCTTTGCGCCTTTGCTCCCTTTGTGTTTCATTTATGGCCTGTGGAACACCGAAGCACCGAAATACTGGAGAACGCTACACCAACATCTTCGCCCCCAGCAGCGCTAACATCACCAGCACCATTTGCCGAAACCGAGGGGGAGCGAGGCGGGTGCTGGCTGCTTTCCCCAGCCTCAGCCCCAATGCCAGCGCGGGCAGGGAAAGCAGCACCCGCTGCCACGTGACGGTGGTGATGTCGCCCAGGGCGAGATGGACGAAGAAAACAACCCCACTGTTGACCAAAAAGAAGGCTTGCAGGTTGGCTTTGAAGGCTTCGGGTGTCCAGCGACGGGCATGGCCGTAAAGGATGACCGGCGGCCCCGAAGTGTTGTATGCGCCCCCAAAGGCGCCTGCCACGAAACCGGCCAGCCATGCCCAGCGGCGGGATTCCAGCGGCGGCAATTTCAGTCCCAGCAGGGCGTAGAGGCTGTAGGCCAGCAGCAGGCCGCCCAAACCACCCTTGAGGGCGCTTTCCGGCAGGCGTTGCAACAACACCACGCCCACCGGCACGCCGACCACCGATGCCGCCAGTAGATGCCTTACCGGACGCCATTGCAAATGCACCCAATAGCGGCGCAGCAGCCAGGCTTCCACGAACAGGCTGATGACCGCAACCCATGCCGTGGCTTCGGGCACGCTCACCAACAGGGTGAGCAGCGGCATGGAAACCAGTGCCAGCCCGAACCCGCTCAGGCTTTGGGTGAACGCGGCCAGCCCCAAAATGAGCGCTGCGGCGGCAGCAAAGGCAGGCGTCATGGGGCGGGGGCTGTGAGGCGTTCCAGCACGCCGGTGAGCACGGCCACGGCCTGGCGATATTCGGCTAACGGCAGGTGTTCGTGGGGGGTGTGGTCGAGGCTGCTGTCGCCGGGGCCGTAAGCCACGGCGGGGCAACCCCACACGGGCGCGACGATGTTCAGATCGGCGGTGCCGGTTTTGACTACGAAACCCGGCTTGCCGCCCGCCGTGCGGATGGCTCCCAGGAAGGCGCGCGTCAGCGGCGTGCGTTTCTCGCCCCGGTAGGCAGGGATGGCGTAGCCCTGGGGCATGACCTCGCCCCGCGGTTCAATGCCTTCCAGCAGGTCATACCATGCCTGGGGGGGCACGTCGGTGGGCAGGCGGCAGCCGAGGTGCAATTCTGCCCATTCGGTGAAACCATCGTTGCCGGAATCCAGCCCGCGCAGGGAAGGCTGCAGGCGGTCGAAGGCACGGGCGCGGTCGGTGTTGCGGGCGGCGACCTCGGCGCTCAGGGCCTGCCACCACGCGCAGGCCGTATCGGCGGCGCTCATTTCGGCGGAGGCGGTGTGGGTGAGGGGGCGCTCGAAGCGCATCACGGCGCGGGCGCTGCCCTTGTAGCCCAATGTCACCCGCTGCCAACTGCTTGGCTCGCCGATGATGGCGAATTCCGGGCGGTAATTAGCCTGCTGGGCGATGAAACGTGCGCCGGTGGATTCGCGCTCCTCGTCCACCGCGCCGATGACGATGATCTGCCAGCCTTCCCGCGCGCCCACGGCCGCCACCGCGTCGGTGAAGGCGGCCAGGGGGCCTTTGGCGTCCACGCTGCCGCGTCCAAAGAGCACTTCGCCCTCGTTGGGCAAGGTTTCCAGGCGCAGGGGAATTTCGCCGGGCACGGTGTCAATATGCCCCAAGAGCACAATCTGGCGCGGCCCGCTGCCCATGATGCCGATGGCGTTGCCCGCGGCGTCGCGAAACGCTTTCGTATAGCCGAGTTCATCGAAGCGGGCGAGCAGGGTTTCCACCGCCGCGGTTTCTTTGCCGCTGGGCGAGTAGCGGTTGACCAGTTGCCAGAGGGTGGTGATATCGGAGGGAAACGTGGTTGACATAGGTTAACCCAACTCGCTCACCACAGCCTCAAACGCCGCCACCACCTCATCCACCTGCTCGCGGGTGATGACCAGCGGCGGCAGGAAGCGCACCACCGTCAGCCCGGCGGGCAGGGCGAGTACGCCGTGCGCCATCAGGCCCTGAATGATGGGTGCTACTTTCTGTTTCAGTTCCACGCCGATCATCAGCCCCATGCCGCGCACGTCCCGAATCAGGGGGCTTTGGATGCTGCGCAGGCGCTCCAGGAAATACGCCCCGGTTTCGGCTGCCCGTTGGGGCAGGTTTTCTGCTTCCAGCACCTCCAGCGTTGCCAACGAGGCCGCCGCGGCCAAAGGGTTGCCGCCAAAGGTGGTGCCGTGGATGCCCGGTTTCAGCGGGGCGACGCGCTCGCCGATGAGCACCGCGCCCATGGGCACGCCGCCGGCGATGCCCTTTGCCAACGTCACCAGATCGGGCTGCACGCTATAGTGCTGGAAGGCGAACATCTTGCCCGTGCGCCCCATGCCGCTCTGGATTTCGTCCACGATGAGCAGCGCGCCGCGTTCGCGGCAAACTTCCTGGGCGGTTTGCAAAAATTCGGGCGTGGCGGGGTGGATGCCGCCTTCCCCCTGCACGGCTTCCAGCAGCACGGCGGCGGTGTCTTCGGTCACGGTCTCCCGCAGGGCGGCGGGTTTGTTGAAGGGCACGTGGCGGAATTCGGGCACCAGTGGTTCAAAGGGGGCGCGGTATTTTTTGCTCCAGGTGGCGGAAAGCGCGCCCAAGGTGCGCCCGTGGAAGCCCCGCATGGCGGCCACGATGCCGGCCCTGCCGGTGCTGAAGCGGGCGAACTTGATGGCGGCTTCCACCGCTTCGGTGCCTGAGTTGCACAAGAACACCCGTTCCATGCCCGGCGCCAAGTTGCCCAGGCGCTCCAGCAGGCGGGCGCGGGTGTCGTTGTAGAACATTTCGGGGCAGGTGATGATGCGCTCGGCCTGGGCGTGCAGGGCTTCCACCACTTTGGGGTGGCTGTGGCCGATGTTGGCGACGCCGTGCCCGGCAACGCAGTCAATGTAAGCGCGCCCCTGGTCGTCCCACACTAACGCCCCTTCGCCGCGCACGATGGTCACGGGGCGTTTGGCGTACAGGCCGGAGGTGTAGCGGGATTCGAGGGTTTGGGTGTTCATGAGAGGCTCCGGAGGGCGGCTACAGATTGACACCGATTGCACAAGATGGGGCATTCGTGATTCGTTCAGCGTTGCTGCTCTGTGCGTGTTTGCTGTTGTTTGTGTTCCATTTGGCTACTGAGTGTTTTCCGAAAGGGCTCGTTTGAGCAGTGGTCGCAATTCCATGGGAATGCAGACGAAGGCATTGTCTTCCAGTTGGGTTTCGACGAGAAGCCCTAAGTCTTCCAGGGGCGTCAGCAGGGTGTTCTCGGTGAGGTTGTTGGCGCGTTCGTCGTCCTCGGTGGCAAAATGCTTCATAAAGTCTTCCAGCAGGGTTGCTCCGCCTGCCTCTAAAACATATTGCAGGGCTTCTCGTTGCCTGGCATCCAGTTTGTATGTGACAAGCGTCGCCAGCGTTTCAGATGATTGCAAGGTCTCTATCACTTTTTCCAGTAATTCGGCTTTTCGGAGTTTGTACCACTGGGGAATATTTGTGGCGCGGGCAATAGAGCCTAATTCATCACGGATGTAGAGCGACAGGGCCTGTTCCAATGTTGGGTCAATGGTATTGATTTTTTGCCGTCGGCGGGCGCGCTTGATTTGTTCACGCTTGTGTGCCTGGGCAAAGAACTGTTTTGCCGTCTGAAGCATTTCGATTTGGGACAGAGCCTGTTCATACGTTGGGTTTTCCGGGTCTAACATGAGCGCCGTGTTGATCTGACTTAGTGCAGCGTCAAAGTCTCCGTGCCGGATGGCAATGTGGGCTTTGAGATAAGCGACGTGGGCCATGTTGGAAGGGGAGATTTTCCCCCGACGTAGGAGCCCGTCGAGGAGGTGGTTGGCTTTTTCTATGCCTTTGTCTTCAGCCAAGGTAAGGCGCGCCAGGTTGATAGTAGCCAGGGAGTAATTTGGATCAACTTCCAGCGCTTTTCGCAGCAAGGCTTTGGCTTGTTCGAGGTCGCCTTCTTGGATGACCAAGGAGGCAAGATTGTTATAGGCTTCTTTGACGTTTGGTTCCTGCTCCAAGATCTGTTCAAATGCCTTTTTGGCTTCCTGTTTTTTGCCTTCTTTAGCAAGTGTGATGGCATGTTCGAGCAACAGAATGGTTGAAGGGCTATAGGGGAGTTCTTCCTCTTCCTCCACCAGCGTTGTGGTGTGGCCTTCTACCTTGACCCATTTGCCTCCACGCCAGAAGCGAATAGGCTTGCCAGGTGGAATGTACCCCGCGGCCTGAAGCGCGAGGAGAACATCCAGACGGTCTTCATCGTTCCCTTCCTGCCCTAAGGCAAATTCTTCGAGCACGGCATAGGCTTCGGGCTGATTGAGGATTTTGGCAATGTTGATGGCGGGTTCTATGCTGTTTTCTTCCCAAATCATTTGTTTGAGCGCTAACACGATTTGGGGGTAGTGCTGGATGAGCCGTTTGCCTTCACTTTTGCTGGGTGGCGTTTTTGCCTCTTCCATTTCCATCAACGTTTCAACGGCTGGATGAGGCACAATTTCCAAACTGCCCAGGTAGGGGAAATGGTCGGTGAAACCCAAACTTTTGCGTCCCTCCTGCAGGGCTTCCCAAATGGCGTGGATGAAGGGAGAGATGTCTTTCCAGGGGCGGAGGTGCCGGATGGCAGCCTTGCGTTTGCCCAAATTGGCCTCGGCAATGGCGCGATAGTATCCGAGAGGCCAGTCTTCGGTAATTTCCCGGGCTTCTTTTGTGGGGGGATGCTGCAGAAGGTCGTAAACCGCTTGGTCGTCGCCCATGACGGTAGCGGTCTCAACCAACTTGCTCCATGCTTCGTTTGAAGGCGAAGCGGTGAACTCCTTGAGTCGCTCCCAGGTGTCTTGTGCTTCTTTACCGCGCCCGGTGTGTTTCAGAAAAATCGTCAGGATGCTCAGGGCGTGGATGTTGTCAGGGTAGGTCTGAAGCACCTGCCGGGCGGTGTCGATGGCTTTGTCGGGGAAGCCGGCGATGTACAGTGCTGTGCTCAGCTCGTTGTAGGCAACGGGAAATTTTTCGCCCAGCAGGCGAATGGCTTTGCGGTAGAACGAAATTGCGCGATCTGGGCGGCTCTGATGGAGCGCGATCTGGGCTTCTTCGTAGAAATACCTTCCCTTGTGCACCCTGCTGAGAGGTTTTTCGATGGCTGCAGCGAAGTTTTGCAGTTCTTCCTCGAGCGACTTTGCCAGAACTTTTAGATCATCCCATTCATCGGGGTCTGTGGGCGGAGCACCCTTCCGGAACCCTTTTTGCAGTGCACGATAGGCAAGTTCGTAGAGGAAGGTATCGGTGTAGAGCCAGGCGAGGGTATAAACCCAATGGGCGGGTCCCCCTTTTCCCTGTTGGACTTGGTGAGCGGCAATGACAGCCTCCCAGATTTGCCCTGTTTGATAGTAGGCTATGACCGCTGTTGCCCACAGATTGAAGTTGTTGGGGTGTAATGGGAGCAACGGCTCCAGCAGCGAAAGGGCTTCCTCTGGCTTGTCTTTTTCGAGCAAATTTATGGCTTGCTCGAGTTCTAATTTCCACGATGTAGGGGGAATTTTTTCTCGCGGCCAGCGGGCGGGCTGTCTCTCTTTGTTTTTTTTGCTTTTCTTCTTGCGTTTGCTCATGAGTATGTCCCTTGAATAGGCGGTCAGGCCGAATCTGTTTTGCCCCACTGCCACGCGATGGGCAACAGCAGCCCGGCGACAAGGGCTTTCGCGAGGTCACCAACGATGAAAGGCAGCAGCCCCATGGCCACAGCCTGGGGGAAGCCGACAAAATGCGCCAGCCACGGCACGCCGAGGGCATAGATGGCCGCTTCGCCCAGCAGGAAGCCGACCCACGCGGAGGCAAAGCGGCGGTCGCCACCGCGTTCGGCGAGCAGGCCGGTGAGGAAGGCCGCCGCCACGAAGCCGAGCAGGTAGCCGCCCGTGGGGCCTAAGGCATAAGCCAGGCCCGCACCGCCGGCAAACACCGGCAGGCCGAGCAGCCCTTCGGCGAGGTAGGCCAGCACGGCAGCCGTGCCGCGGCGGCTTCCCAGCACTGCGCCCACCACCAGCACTGCAAAGGTCTGGCCGGTCACGGGCACGGGGGTGAAGGGCAGCGGCAGGCGCACATGCGCCATCAGGGCGATGAACAGGCTGGCGGCGAAAATCAGCGCCACATTGCCCGCGCGCGAAAGCGGAGGCACGAGGACGGTTTTGCGAGGGTAGGAAGAAGCACAAGTGGTCATGGCAGGCTCCAAAAGGTGGGATGGGTTATGTGGCTGCTTTAGCGGGTTGTCTGGCTGCCCGGCTGCTGCCTTCCACCCAAAAGATGGCTAACGCCAGCCACACCAGGCTGTAGCCAATCCAGTGGGTGCGGGTGAAAGGTTCATGGTATGCCAGCACGCCGAGCAGGAATTGCAGGGTGGGGGCGAGGTATTGCAGAATACCCAGGGCGCTCAGAGGCACCCGCCGCGCCCCCGCGCCGAAAAACAGCAGCGGCACCGCGGTTACAGCGCCGGTGCCAATCATCATGGCATTGAGCAGGGCACCCGCGTGCCCGAAAGCGCCTTGCCCCTGTGCTTCTTGCCATAGCAGGAAGGCCACGGCGGGCAGGAAGAGCAGGCCGGTTTCCAGCGTGAGGCCGTCGATGGCGTCCAGCGGGGCAATCTTTGTGACCAGGCCATAGAGGCTGAAGGTGATTGCCAGTGCGAGGGCAATCCAGGGCAGGCGTCCGTAAGTCCACGTCAGGTAGGCCACGCCCGCGGTGGCCAGGCCGATGGCCGCCCACTGCCAGCGTCGCAGGCGTTCTTTGAGCACCACCAGCCCCAGCAGCACGCTGAGCAGCGGATTGATGAAATAGCCCAGGCTGGCTTCCACAATGTGCCCGTGGGTAACAGCCCAGACATAGGTTAGCCAGTTCCCCGCCAGCAGCAGCCCGGCAAAGCCGTAAATCAGCACCACACGGCGGTTGGTGAGCAGTTGGCGCAGCCGCCCGGTTTGCCGAATGGCCGCGAGGAAGGCTACCATGAACACAAACGACCACGCGATGCGGTGCCCGATGAGTTGGGTGGCCGGGATATGCTCCAGCGGCTGCCAGTAAATCGGGAAAAGCCCCCAAAGCAGGTACGCGACGATGGCGTAAAAGTAGCCAATGTTCATGGAGGAGCCTCAGAGAGGGGAACGCAGAGGTGCAGAGGGACGCAAAGTGCTTTCTGAGGTTTTTCTTTCTAAGGCTGAACAGTTACAGTGGGGCAATGTTACCATGATTCCGAAGGCGGCGGGAAGGCGGCGATCGCGCCGAGGGCGGTGACGGCCCGCGCGCCGGCGCGGTTGCCGGCTGCCGCGGCCTCTTTTGGGGAAGCCCCGCCTAACGCGGCGGCAATGTAGCCCGCGGCGAAGGCGTCGCCCGCGCCGGTGGTGTCGGCCACGCGGGAGACTTTTGGGGCAGGCACCACGCCGCGGAACCCGGCGCTGTGCACGTAGCAGCCCGCCGCGCCGAGTTTGACCAGCACCGTGGCCGTGCCTTTCGCGGCGAGGGTCGCGGCGATGGCTTCCGGTTCGCTTTCGCCGCTGATGCGGCGGCCTTCGTGGGCGTTGCAGAAGAAGGCGTCTAAATGGGGCAGCAGCGGCCACAAGGGGGCGGGGTTGGCCATCGCGGGCGAAGTGACCACGTCCAGCGACGTGCGCAACCCGCGGGCGCGAGCGGCTTCCAGCACTGGGGCGAGGTCGGGCGTGAGCAGGCCGGGGAGCACGAAATAGCCCGCGATATGCAGCCAGCGCGCGCCCGCAGCGGCGTAATCGGCGGGGCGGAGGCGATCGGGGGTGAGGTGGGCATTCGCGCCGGAAGTGTGGATGAAGCGCGGCTGGAAGGCGCTATCTACCAGGCCGACGCTGACCGCGGTGGGGGCTTCCACGGTTTCTACGAAGCGGGTGCCCACGCCATAGCGCTGCCAGGTGCGGCGGGCGAGGTGGGCGGCTTCGTCGCTGCCGATGCACGCTGCCACGCCTACGGGCACCCCTAACGACGCCAGCACCACCGCGGTGTTGGAAGCGCAGCCGCCGGGGCCCACCGCCGCCTGCTCGAAGGCGATGGATTCGTGCCGCGGGACTTCGTTGACAGGATAGCAGAGGACGTCTAAGGTGATGTTACCGGCAATAATGGCGTGCATGGGGGGAGTCGCATAGTCGGGTAGTCGCGTGGTTATTGGATGCGGGTACCGCCGCCGGCCAGGGCGTGCGCGATGGGGTGGGCGATGCGCCCGTCGGCGATGACCACCTGTTTTGCGCCGCCCGCTAAGGCTTCCTGTGCACCCAGCACTTTCTTCTTCATGCGCCCCTGGGCGTATTCCAGGGCGGCTTCCAGTTGGGCGGCGGGCAGGTGGGCAATCAGGCTGCTTTCGTCGGGGAAGTTCCGCAGCAGGCCGGGCGCGGCGGTGAGCAGGATGAGGGTGTCAGCACGCAGGGCGGCGGCAACCATCGCCGCGGCGCGGTCGGCGTCCACATTCAGTGCCTCACCCTTTTCGCTCACGGCCAGGGGGGCGATCACCGGCGTGTAGCCCGCGCTGAGCAGGGTCTCCAGCAGGGCGGCGTTCACGGTGTGGATTTTGCCGGTGTAGTCGCCGCGCAGGATTTTGCGCTTGCCGTTTTCCACAATGCGGATGCTGCCCTTGCGTTTGGCTGCCAGCAGGCGGCCATCGAGGCCGCTCAGCCCAAAGGCATTAACACCGTTTTGCTGCAATTGTTCCACCAAAAGGGTGTTGACTTTGCCGTTGACCGCCGCGGCGAAAATTTCTAAGGTGGGGCGGTCGGTGTAGCGGCTGGTGAAGCCCGAAGGCGAGGTAACGAAGCGGGGCGGCGTGCCGAGGGCTTCGCCGAGGGTGTTGGCTTCGGCAGAGCCGCCATGCACGACTACCACCTGCTCGCTCTGGGAAACCAGCGCGGCAATGTCTTCGCAGGCGGCGGCAAAATCCACACCTTCGGTGCCGCCGAGTTTGATGACAATGGTCATGGGGGGCCTCCAGGGAGTTGGGGGATTGGGGTATTGGGGTATTGAGGTATTGAGGGAGTTGGGAAGGCCTCAGTTGCCCTAATCCCTCAGTTGCCCCAATCCCCTAAATTGGATGCAACCCGGGGAAATCCAGTCCGGCGGTCTCGTCCAGGCCGAGGGCCAGGTTGAGGGCCTGCACTGCGGAGCCGGCCGCGCCTTTCATCAGGTTGTCGATGGCGCAAATGCTGACCACGTGGCCGCTTTCCTCGTCCAGGGCGAAGCCGATGTCGGCGTAGTTGCTGCCGGCCAAAATCTTCGGTTCGGGCACGCGGTACACGCCGCGGCGCTCTTTGACCAGCCGCAGGAAGGGGTTGGCCTTGACCGCGGCGCGGTAGGCTTTCCACAGGTCTTTGGTGGCTACGCCGGGCTTCACCCAGCCGTGCACCGTGGCCAGCGCGCCGCGCACCATGTCCACCGAGGTCATGGTAAGCACCACGTCGCGCAAGCCGCTTTCCTGGATGACTTCCGCGGTGTGGCGGTGGCCGTAGGGGGCGTAGGTACGCGCCACGCTGCTGCGTTCCGGGTGATGCGAGCCGGCGTTGGGCTCCGCCCCGCCTTCCGAAGAGCCGACCTTGATTTCGGCAATCACCGGGCGAGTGGTGTCGAGCAGGTCGGCCTGCAGCAAGGGCAGCAGGGAGAGGTTGGTGGCCGTGGCGTTGCAGCCCACGCCGCTGATGTAACGCGCGGTGCGCAGGTCGTCCCGGTGCAGTTCGGGCAGGCCATAAACGAATTTGTCCAACCATTCCGGGGCCGCGTGGGGCTTGCCGTACCACGCTTCGTAGGCCGCGGGGTCGCGCAGGCGGAAGTCGGCGGAAAGATCCACGATGTACTGGGCCAAGGAAGCCCACTCGGCGATGCGCCTCTGGGCCTCGCCGTGGGGCAGGGCGAGGAAGAGAATGTCCACCGGCTTCAAAGTAGCGGGGTCGGTGAATTTCAGTTGGGTGCGCTTGCGCAGGTTGGGGTGAATCTGGTAGACGTATTGCCCCAGGTAGCGCCGCGAAGTGACTTGCTGGAGGGAAATTTCAGGATGTCCGAGCAGCAGGCGGAGCAGTTCACCGCCGGTGTAGCCGGACGCGCCGATGATGGATGCGGTGGGCATAAGTTGGTCTCCGGAGTCGGTTAGTCGTAGTTGGTTGATTGGTTACCTGGTTACTTGGTTGCTTAGTTGCCTTGGCTTTGCCAAAGCCTCACGCAACCAGGTAACCAAGTGACCAAGTAACCAAGTAACGAATAAATCAACGCCCTTTCGCACGTTGAAGCACATATTCCACAATTTCGCCCGCGATGTCCACGCCGGTGGTGGGCTGGGCGGTGTGGAATTCCATGGTGTGGTTGATTTCGTTGACCAGGTAGCCGCGGTCGGGGTGCTCCAGGATGTCCACGGCCAGCACGCCGCCGCCCACGGCCTGGGCCGCCTGCAGGCAGAGGCTTTCCAGTTCCGGCGTCAGGGGGCAAACCTCGCCTGCACCGCCGCGGGCCGTGTTGGTAATCCAGTGCGCGGATTTGCGGTAGATGGCCGCGATGACCTTGTCGCCGATGACCAAGGCGCGGATGTCGCGGCCCGGCTTGGCGATGTATTCCTGAATGTAAAACACGGCCTGCTGGGGGGAGCCCAAAGTGGCGCGGTGCTCCAGGATGGCTTCGGCCGCGTCGCGGTCGTTGATTTTCGCCAACAAGCGGCCCCACGAGCCGACCACGGGCTTGAGCACCACGGGGTAGCCCAGTTCCTCAATGGCTTCTAACGCCGCCGCGGGGGTGAAGGCCACGCGGGTGCGGGGCTGGGGCAGGTCGGCCTGGGCCAGAGCCAAGGTGGTAGCCAGTTTGTCGCCGCAGGTCTCGGCCACGCGGAAGGTGTTGACCGTGGGCACGCCCAGCGCCTCTAAGGTGCGCAGGGCGTAGAGGCCGCGCGTGGCGCTGATGTTGCGGGAGAGCACCGCGTCGAAGCGCTGCCACGGCGCGGGGTTTTGCGGGTCGAAGTGGATTTGGCGGTCGTCCAAGCGCTCGTAGTCCACGCCGCGGGTTTCCATGGCCGCGAAAATCCACTTCTCTTCCACCCGCACGCGGGAATAGAGCACGCCGATGCGATAGCGTTTGCGGGGCATGGCAATCTCCGAAGGGGAAACCACAGATTACGCAGATTTCACAGATTACGCAGAGCAATCTGTGAAATCTGCGGTTTGTTTTTCGAGAGCCCTGTCAGGCCCCAAAGACCTGACAGGGCTTGAGGCTGCTTACTCGCCCCAGTCTTCCTCTTCCATGGGCGCGAGTTCCACCGCGGGCGGGTCGAGGGAAACCA
>JALVOR010000130.1 GCA_027026295.1 Anaerolineales bacterium
GGCCAGTTTAGCATTGGGGCGCCGGGAGGAAGTTATACTTTGGATATGACGGTGCCAAATGGCTACATCTGTTCGACTGGACCTTTGGGCACAGGTTGCGGGGGCGGGTGTCCGACCCAGACGGGAGTAACTTCGCCCAGCACGGGCAACAACTTCTTTTTTACCCAACAGCGGTCGGCCTGGTGGCAGGTGGTTGGGGGCGATATTTACGCCGGTTCGACCAATGGGGGAACGGTGATTCGGTCGCTGATTCCAAGTTCAGTGCCGGCGAGCCAGCGGCACTTGATTTTATCGCCTGATGGGGTGGTGATTTACCGCACTGGGAGTTTGGCCTTGGACAGTGGTGATGTTTCGGCGGGGGGCTACAAAGCCAGGGCGGCCTATTTGGGCAAGCGGGTAACCATTCAGCCTTGAGGAAACGGCCCGCGGATGAACACAGATAATGACGGATGGACGCAGATTTGAGAACAACTTGCAACGCCCTTCTGTGTTTTCTGTGTTTCCTGCTTGCGTATCTGCGCTTCCCCTTTGGGTTGAACGGTGATAGCCGGTGTTTTTTACCCTCCGCCCTTCAGTCGTTGCAGCAAATTCCACCCGGCAGTGAAGTTTGCGTTCAGCCGCACGGCTTCTTCGGCGTCGGCCACGGCCTTGTTGTGCTGTCCGATGGCTTCCTCGGCGAGGGCGCGCCAGTAGTAACTTTCTTCCAGAATCGGCTCGCTCATCACGCTCAGGGTACTGGTCGCCAGGTTGATGACATCCTGATAGCGCCCGCTGTAGTAGTAGGCGAAATAGGGCCCGGTCTGATACCACAACATGCGCCAGGGGCGCTCCTCTTCGGGCAATTGGGCATAAATGGCGAATGCCTGGTCATAGGCGGCGGCGGCGTCCACATATTCGTGCAGCCAGACATGGCTGGTGCCGACGTTGAACCAGGCAAAGAAGAGCGCCTGCCCCTCCAGCGTCTGGGTTTCCTGCTGGGCGATTTCCAGCGCGTGCCGGTAAGACCAGTTGGCATCAGCCCACGGGCCGAGCACGGCCATCAGGTCGGCTTCCACGCTTTTGTCGTAGGGGATGAGGAAGAGGTAGTTGAACGCCCGCCAGTCGTAGGCGAAGGCGTCGTAAGTGAGTTCGTAATCGGGGCCGCGATAGGAATCGTAGGTGATGAACACCTGTTTGGCGTCATCGTAGCCCACCACCAGTTCATAGTGCCCCATCCAGCCCTCGAAGCCTGCCCCGTGGAAGCCCTTTTCCACCATCACGGGGTAGCCGCTGGCAATCAGGCTTTTCAGCAGGGTGATGTCGCCGCCCATGCGCCACAAAAAGCCGTAGGGCGTTTTCTCGGTGACATAGTTTTCCATCTCATAGGGTGAGACGTTTTTGTCGCGCTGATTGGGTTTGAGGTATTCGGCGGGGGCGGTCTGGAAGCCCTTCCAGCCCCAGTAGGAAAGCGCCATGCTGAGGGTGGCGGGGCCGCAGTTGTTCCACTGCTGGAATTCGTGGCGGATGCCCTTGAGGTGCATCCGCGCGGGCGGGGCCTGAGTACCAGAAGGCACCAAGGGCCAATAGCAATGCAAAACGAACAGACTTGCCGACAAACGTCTTTTTCATCGTGTGGGCCTTTCAGGAATGCCGCATCAAGTGCGCGGGGCATGGGAGTGCGTCACAACGAACGACTGAATCGTTCGCGAAACGGGCGAAAACACCATTTTGACGTGACTCGGCCCAAGGTGCAAGCGCGGGGCCGTTTGCCATCGCGCCCTTGCGCAAATGA
>JALVOR010000131.1 GCA_027026295.1 Anaerolineales bacterium
CCCGCCCCCTGCGGCTGCGGGTGCTGGATACGCGGGGGCGGGTGACCGACACCGTGCGCTCGGTTGACCCCGTCACCATTGAGGTGGCATATGCCCTCGACGCCCCCATTCAGGGCTTGCGGGTGGGCATTTACCTGCTGAGTATGCGCGGCGAATATGTTTTCACCTCGTTCGACACCGATGAGCAGGAAACCTTCCACCGCTGGGACACCCGCCCCGCAGGCCGCTATGTCAGCCGCTGCACCATTCCCGGCGACTTGCTGAACGAAGGGCGTTATCTGGTCTCGGTCAACGCCAGCGCCTACCGCGTCAAGCGCTATTTTCAGGAAGACAACGCGGTGGCATTCACCGTAGACATTACCGGCGCGCCGGGCAGCCATTGGGCCGAGCCGCGCCCCGGCCTGATCCGCCCGCGGCTGCAATGGGAAATCGAGGCCGAAGGATGACGCCCATCAAACGCGCCCTCAAAGACTGGTTAGGGGAAATCCCCCTCACGGCAGAGACCTATTGGCTGCTGCGGCAGCGCGGCCAGCCCGTGGGCGGCTTCCGCCTGGGCGAATGGGCGCACCAACTGCCCCAAATGGCCGCCGAAGCCGAAGCCCACGCCGCCCAAGCCCCGGCGGGCAAGCGGGTGTGCGTGTTTGCCACCCTGCACTACTGGCTGGCGCACGCGGGCACGGTTGCCCTGGCGCTGCGGGGCATGGGGCACGAGGTCAGCCTGGCTTATCTGCCCTTCCGCCAGTGGCAGCAGCCCGCGCACCGCTTCGACCTGCGCCGCGCCGACGCTTACACCCGCTGGCACCTGCGGAAGGCGCGCCCCGCGCTGAACCCCGTGGCGCTGCTGCGGGAACGCCCCGCCCCCCTGCCGCCAAAACTTGCCGAGGCCATCGCCCAGGCGTCGGCTTACGATGTGCAATACACCCTGCAGGTGGAAGAAGCCGACCCCGCCAGCCCGCTTTACCGCCTGCGGCTGCAGCGCAACACCTTCGCCGCGGGCGCGCTGCTGGCGCGCTGGCAGCGCCGCCGCCCCGATGTGGTGGTCATCCCCAACGGGCTGATTTTGGAATTTGCCGCCGCTTTCCAAACCGCCCGCTTTTTGGGCATTCCCGTCACCACCTACGAATTTGGCGAGCAGCGGGAGCGGGTGTGGATGGACTGGAACCGCTCGGCGATGTTCCAGGACACCACCGCCCTGTGGCAGGCCGTGCGCGACCGCCCGCTGACCGAGGCGCAATGGCAGGCCGTGCGGGAACTGTTCGCGGCGCGCCGCGGCGGGCGTTTGTGGGCAAACTTTGCCCGGCAGTGGCAAAACGCCCCCTCGGCAGGCGGCGAGCAGGCACGCAAAGCCCTGGGACTGGACAACCGCCCGGTGTTCCTGCTGGCAACCAACGTGCTGGGCGATAGCCTCACCCTGGGGCGCGAAATTTTCAGCCGCAGCCTGGCCGAGTGGCTGCGGGAAACCGTGCGCTATTTTGCCCGCCACCCCGAAGTGCAACTGGTGGTGCGCATTCACCCGGGCGAGCGGCTGGTTTCCGGGCCTTCGTTGGCCGAAGCGGTGCATGCGGCGCTGCCGGCCCTGCCCGAACACATTCACCTCGTGCCCGCCGATTCCTCCATCAACACCTACGACGTGGTGGATATTGCCAGCGCGGGGCTGGTGTTCACCACCACCGTGGGGCTGGAAATGGCGATGAGCGGCCTGCCCGTGGTGGTTGCCGGGCGCACCCATTACCGCGAGCGCGACTTCACCCTCGACCCGACTTCGTGGGAAACCTACTTTGCCGCCCTCGACGAGTTGACCGCCCGCCCTGCCGATTTCCGGCTGAGCGAGGAGCAAACCCGCCTGGCTTGGAAGTACGCCTACCATTTTTTCTTCGATTACCCCCGCCCCTTCCCGTGGCACATCATGCACCTCAAGGAAGATCTGGCACGCCGGCCGCTGGGCAAGGCGCTTCAGCGCGACGATTTCCGCGCCACCCTCGCCGCCATGACCCGCACCGACGCCCCCGCTGGCGAGTGAATTTTCCCTCAGGAGTTTTCCCATGAATTGGCAAGACCAGACCATTTTGGTAACCGGCGGCACCGGTTCTTTTGGCAAGAAATTCATCGAAATCATTCAGCGCGATTTCCACCTTAAAAAAGTCATCGTTTTCAGCCGCGACGAACTCAAGCAGCACGAAATGCGCATGGCGGGCTTCGACCAGCCCAACATGCGCTATTTCATCGGCGACGTGCGCGACCGCGAACGCCTGCGCCGCGCGATGCACGGCGTGGACATCGTGGTGCACGCCGCCGCGCTCAAGCAGGTGCCCGCGTGCGAATACAACCCCATGGAAGCCATCAAAACCAACATTTTGGGCAGCAGCAACGTCATCGAAGCCGCGCTGGACGCCGGAGTGAAGAAGGTGCTCGCCCTGAGCACCGACAAAGCCGTCAATCCGGTCAACCTTTACGGCGCCACCAAACTGGCGGCGGAAAAACTTTTCGTGCAGAGCAACGCCTATGCCGCGGGCACAGCCACCCGCTTCAGTTGCACCCGCTACGGCAACGTGGTGGGCAGCCGGGGCAGCGTGGTGCCCGTGTTCCTCAAGCAGCGGGAAAGCGGGCGGGTAACCGTCACCGACCCCCGCATGACCCGCTTCTGGCTTTCGTTAGAGCAGGGCGTCCGCTTCGTCATCCGCTGCATCGAGCAAATGGAAGGCGGCGAAGTGTTCGTGCCCAAACTGCCGAGCACCAAAGTAACCGACCTCGCCAAAGCCATTGCCCCTGATGCCGAAATCGAGGTCATTGGCATCCGCCCGGGCGAGAAACTGCACGAGGTGCTGGTCAACGAAGACGAAGCCCGCCACACCGTGGAACTGGACGATATGTACGTCATCCAGCCCGCGCAGGCCATGTGGTTTGGCTATGCCTGGCAGAGCAAGGGCAAGCCGCTCCCCGATGGCTTCCGCTATGCCAGCAACACCAACACCGAGTGGCTGGACGTGGAAGAAATCAAGGCCATGATCCGCCCCATCGAAGAGGCTTATTTACAGGGCAAATAGGGCAGGTGCTATGCGGCTGCTGATTACCGGCGCAAGCGGGCTGTTGGGCGTCAACCTCGCGTGGGAAGCCATGCAGGCTGGGCACGCGGTGGTAGGCGTGACCGGGCAACGGGGACTCCCCGGCGCACCGTTTCCTGCCTTCCGCGCCGATTTGACATCGCCAGCGGCAGTGGAAAACATGTGGGCGCAAGCCCGCCCCGACGCCGTCGTTCACGCCGCGGCGTTAGCCCATGTGGATGCCTGCGAACAGCACCCCGACCTGGCCCACCGGCTGAACGCCGAAGTGCCGGGCGAAATTGCCGCCCTGGCCGCCGCCGCCGGCATTCCGCTGGTGCATGTTTCCACCGATGCGGTCTTCGACGGCGCCCGCGGCAACTACACCGAAGACGACGCCCCCAACCCCCTCAGCACCTACGCCCGCACCAAACTTGCTGGCGAGCAGGCCGTGGCGGCGAAATACCCCCAGGCCATCATTGCCCGCGTCAACTTCTTCGGCTGGAGTCTTTCGGGGCAGCGCAGCCTTGCTGAATGGTTCGTCAACAACCTGAGCGCCGGGCAGCCGGTGAACGGCTTTACCGATGTCTTTTTCTGCCCCCTGCTGGCGAACCACCTCGCCCGCCTGCTGCTGGAATCCCTCGAGCGCGGGCTGAGCGGGCTTTATCACTTCACCAGCCCCGCTTGCCTGAGCAAATACGCTTTTGGGGTGGCGTTAGCACGGCAGTTTGGCTATCCCCATACCCTCATCCGCCCCGCGTCGGTGGAAGACGCCAGCCTGACCGCCCGCCGCGCCCACAACCTTACCCTGCGCAGCGACAAACTGGCAAAAGCCTTAAGGCACCCCCCGCCCACATGGGAAACCGGCATTGCCGATTTCCACCGCCTTCACCGCCAGGGTTATCCGCAGCACATTCGCCGCTGGCTGCGCTAAAAGCGCCCGCCGCGCTGTTTTCCTGCCCTTTGTTTCTTTCACCGACACATATGGAGGTGTTCCCATGCCCGAAATTCGCATTGGCAACCGCTTCATCGGCGACAACCACCCCACCTATTTCATTGCCGACATCGCCGCCAACCACGACGGCTCTTTGGAACGCGCCAAACTGCTCATCCGCCTTGCCAAGGAAGCCGGCGCGGACGCGGCCAAATTCCAGCACTTCCTCGCCCCCAAAATCGTCTCCGACTACGGCTTCCGTGCTTTCGGAAAGCAACTTTCCCACCAGGCTTCCTGGAAGAAGTCGGTCTATCAGGTCTACGAAGAGGCTTCCCTGCCCCGCGACTGGACGCCCTACCTCAAAGAGGAATGCGACAAGGTCGGCATTGATTTCTTCTCTTCGCCCTACGATTTCGACTCGGTAGACCACATCGAGCCGTATGTGCCGGTGTACAAGGCCGGTTCGGGGCTGATGTCGTGGCCGGAACTGCTGGTTTACATGGCGAAGAAGGGCAAACCCATCATGATGGCCACCGGCGCATCGGACATCAGCGACGTGGCCCGTGCGATGCGCATGGTGAGAGAGGTCAACGACCAGATCGTGCTGATGCAGTGCAACACCAACTACACCGCCAGCGAAGCGAACTTCGACCACATTCACCTCAACGTGCTGAAGACCTACCACCAGATGTGGCCTGACGCCGTGTTGGGCATTTCCGACCACACCCGCGGGCTGGCAGTGATTTTGGGTGCGGTGGCCTTAGGCGCCCGGGTGGTGGAACGCCACTTCACCGACGACAACGACCGCGAGGGCCCCGACCACAAGTTCGCCACCAACCCCGACGAATGGGCGCTGATGGTGGAAGAAACCCGCAAACTGGAACGCGCCCTCGGCTCCGGCGACAAATTCGTAGCGGGCAACGAAAAGGAAACCTACCTTGTGCAGCGCCGCTGCGTGCGCGCCGCCCGTGACATCAAAGCCAGGGAAGTCATCACCCGCGAGATGCTCGACGTGCTCCGCCCGAACGTCATCGGCGCCATCCAGTCGTGGGAAACCGACGCGGTGGTAGGCACCAAAGCCCTGCGCGACATTCCGAAAGGTGATGCGTTGCGGTGGGTGGACGTGGGGATGCCTTGAGGTTGTGTGCCCTGATGCTGTGTGCCCCGATGCCCTGTGCCCTGATGCCCGGTGGGAAGGTGAGCGATGGCGCTGGTGAAGCGGTTTGAAGATTTGAGAGCATGGCAAAGCGCCCGCAAGTTGGTCAGTAGCGTATACGCCGCCACACGGCAGGAGCCCTTTGCCCGCGACTTTGGCCTGCGCGACCAGATTCAACGGGCTGCCGTTTCAACCATGAGCAACATCGCCGAAGGCTTTGAGAGCGGCACCGACGGCGACTTTGCGCGCTTTTTAGCCTATGCCCGTGCTTTTGCCGCGGAGGTGCAGTCGTTGCTTTATGTGGCGCTGGACGCGGGGTATCTTTCCCGCGAAAATTTCGAAACGCTTTACCGCCTTGCTGAAGAAACCAAAGCCCTGAGCGGCGGGCTGCTGGCCTCCATCCGCCGCCGCTCACCCAAAAGCCACCGCCGCTAACCCCACCGGGCATCCGGGCATCCCCTCACCGGGCATCCCTCCCCCCCCATGCGCCTTCTCTCCTTTTCCCTCGACTACACCCCCCACGCCCACCG
>JALVOR010000132.1 GCA_027026295.1 Anaerolineales bacterium
GGTCACACCCTGCGCCCGGTGGATTTGGGTGCCATTGCCGCCTGCGGCCACGGTGAAATCGTGGTGGCCCGCAAGCCCCGGGTGGCAGTGTTGCCCACCGGCACCGAACTGGTGCCCATTGGCACCGACCCGCAGCCGGGCGATATTCTGGAATACAACTCGGTGGTGCTTTCCGCCCAGGTGCGGCAGTGGGGCGGCGAGCCGACCCGTTTCCCCATCAGCAAAGACGATTTTGACCTCATCCGCAGCCGGGTGGCGGAAGCCGCCCGTGGCCACGACCTGGTGTTAGTGAACGCCGGTTCTTCGGCGGGCATGGAAGACTTTACCGCCGCGGTGGTCGAGAGCCTGGGCGAGTTGTTAGTGCACGGCATCGCTGTCCGCCCGGGGCACCCGGTGATTTTGGGCATGTTGCATGTGGAAGACCGCCCCGTGCCGGTGATTGGCGTGCCGGGCTACCCCGCGGCGGCGGCGCTCACGGGCGAAATTTTCGTCGAGCCGCTGCTTTCCCGCTGGCTGGGGCGCGCCCCGCATCGCCCGCCCACGATTACCGCCCGCCTGACCCGCAAACTGGCTTCCCCCGCGGGCGATGACGATTACATCCGCGTGGCAGTGGGCAAGGTGGGCGACCGCTGGCTGGCTGCGCCTCTGGCGCGCGGCGCGGGCGTGATTACTTCGCTGGTGCGCGCCGATGGCATTTTGGTGGTGCCGCGCGGGCGGCAGGGCTACGACGCGGGCGCTGAGGTGCCCATTCGTCTCTACCGTCCGCCGCAGGAACTCGGCAACACGATTTTCGCCGTGGGTTCCCACGATGTGATTCTCGACCTGCTGGCGCAGTTTCTGGCAGCGCGCGACCGCCGCTTGGCTTCGGCGCATGTGGGCAGCCTGGGTGGGCTGGTTGCCCTGCGACGCGGCGAAGCCCATTTTGCAGGCAGCCACCTGCTCGACCCCGAAACCGGCGAATACAACCTTGCTTACATCCGCCGTTATTTGCCCGGTGTGCCCGTGGTGGTGCTGGGCATGGTGGAACGCGAGCAGGGGCTGATGGTGCTGCCGGGCAACCCCAAAGGCATCCGCGATCTGGAAGACCTCACCCGCCCCGATGTGACTTTCGTCAACCGCCAGCGCGGCGCGGGCACGCGGGTGCTGCTGGATTATCACCTGGCGCGGCTGGGCATTCAGCCCGAACAGGTGAAGGGCTACGCGCAGGAAGAATTTACCCATCTGGCCGTTGCCGCGGCGGTTTCCGCTGGCAGGGCCGATTGCGGTTTGGGCATTCCGGCCGCCGCTCAAGCCTTAGGGCTGGATTTCGTGCCTCTTTTCCATGAGGAATACGACCTGGTTATTCCTCGCGAGCATTACAAAAGCAAATTGTTGGCGCCACTCTACGATGTGCTCGCCGACGACGGTTTCCGGCAGATGGTGATGCGTTTACGGGGGTATAATGTAGAAAACATGGGTCGTATTCTCGCAAAGACGGAGTGAACAATGGCAAAGGCAAAAGTTTTGGTTGTTGACGACAACGTCTCGATGGCTGATGCCCTGTGCAGTATGCTTTCACTGCTGGATGTGGAGGCTGTGCCTGCTTATGGGCCACGCCCGGCGTTGGAAATGCTCGACCGCGTTCAGCCCGCGGCGATTTTCCTTGACCTCAACATGCCGGGCGTAAACGGCATTGAAGTGCTGGGGTTCCTGAAGCGCGAGCCGCGACTGGAGAATGTGCCAGTGATTGTGGTGACTTCGGATGACCAGCCAGAAACGCACCGCCGTGTGCGCAGTGCCGGCGCGTTGGATGTCATCGTGAAACCAGCCACGCTGGAGGCGTTGGAGCGTGTGCTGAAGATCGCAGGTCTTGTATAGGGAGAAAGCCATGCCTCTGGAATCTGGCCAACCAGCCCCTGATTTTGCCTTGCCCGATGCACAGGGGGAAGTGCATCGCCTTTCGGATTATCGCGGCAGGGTGGTGGTGCTGTATTTTTACCCCAAGGATAATACTCCCGGTTGCACGCGCGAAGCGGTGGGCTTCCGAGATGATTACGGAGCCTATCAAAAGGCGGGCGTGGTCATCTTGGGCGTCAGCCCCGATCCGCCGGAGCGGCACGTGCGTTTCATGACCAAATACGACCTGCCGTTTACTCTGCTTGCCGACACCGAGCACAAGGTGTGTGAACTTTACGATGTGTGGAAGAAAAAGAAGAGTTTTGGCAAGGAGTATTTCGGCGTGGTGCGCACGACTTATATCATTGCCCCCGACGGCACCATTGCCAAAGTTTACAAGCGGGTAAAGACGGCAGAACACAGCAGACAGGTGCTTGCTGACTTGAAGGCGTTAGGTCTGTTACCTGAGTGATGCAAAAAAGTCCTGCCATTGGGCAGGACTTTTTTGTTAGAGGTCTGTCTGGTCGCTGTCGTTGTTACTTTGGGTGGTTTCTTGGTCGTTGCCTTCCAAACCCTCGCGGAAGGAGCGGATGCTGCGACCGAGTTCCCTGGCGACGCCGCTGATGCGCCCCACGCCGAAGAGCAGCAAGACAATCACCAAGACGACAAGCAGTTCGCCGATACCGAAATCCATAATATTTCTCCTGAAAAGTTGAGTACTCGCGTATTATACCGCACAACGGTGGCATTGTGCCTGTTCGAGGGGCTGCCAGCAGGCGGAAATTTTGCCGGTGAAAGGCGGGCGCTTTTCGAGCGATTTTATGGAAATTTTACGCCAGTCGATGATGTGGATATATATTGTTATTGTATAATGGCAATACCTTTCAGGTAAACGCTATTTCAGCCCGGGCGGGGCAGGGTGTTTTGACACATCAAAGATGTTTTTGGGCAGCGACGTTTTCGCGGTCTGGCAGATCATTCAAAGATTCGGCCCGGGCGGGCACATTCTTCCAAGCCGCTAAGTACTGCCTCGGTGATGCCGCAGTCGCTTTCCAGGGGAGAGAAGGCAAGGGCAAGGAAGCGAAGTGCAGGGGGAGAGGCTTCTTGACGGCATCCATGACCTTAGCGGTTTGCAAAACCTCCATAACGTATTTTAGAAAGTGGCGCGCCAGGCGCTGCATATCAGGATTTGAGGCGCCTGCGCTTGTTCTGCCTAAACTTTACGCAAAGGAGGTGGTGTTGACGAAATAAAAGCAGCAAGCATGTGTAAACGATGGTAATTGAACACAGTTTGTATTCTCTCATTAGTTCATGCTTAGGAGGTTGAAAGGATGAAGAAGAAAGTAGGTCTTTTGCTCGTGGTGATCGCGATTCTCGCGGTGCTGCTTTCTGCCTGTGGCGGCGGCCAGTCCGCGGGCCAATCTGCCGGTCAGCCTGCCGGTAATTCCTCTGGAAACGGTCAGTCTGCCGGCACTTCCTCTGGAGGCGGTCAGTCCGCTGGTACTTCCTCCGGCGGAGAGGAAAGCTGCACGGTCACGTTCGGCGCTGCTGTTTCGCTCACAGGCAAGTATGCCAAGGAAGGCGAGTACGTCAGCAATGGCTACAACCTGTATGTTGAGGAAATCAACAAGCAGGGTGGCATTCAAGTTGGCGACAAAAAGTGCAAGGTGGCGCTGAAAGTTTATGACGATGAGAGCAAGGCTGACCGCAGCGCCCAACTGGTCGAGAAACTCATCACCGAAGACAAGGTGCAGTTCCTGTTGGGGCCCTATGGCTCTGGTAACACCTATGCGACGACTGCTATCGCCGAGAAATACCAGGTGCCCATGGTTGAAGCCAACGGCGCGGCAACCAAGATCTTCAACCGCGGCTTCAAGTACTCGTTCGCTGTGTTGACCCCCGCACCTTACTACCTGCGCGGCATCATCGACCTTGCCCTTGACCAGGACCCCAATATCAAAACCGTTGCCATCATTGCTGAAAACGGCGCGTTTGCTCTTGAGGTGGCTGGCGGCGCCAAGGATTATGCCGAGGAGAAAGGGCTGGAGGTAGTGTACTTCGACAAGTATGCCAAGGATGCCAAGGACCTCTCCTCCCTGCTGACGGCGATCAAGGCCAAGAACCCCGACATCCTCTTGGGGGCCGGTCACTTGCAGGATACGTTACTGATCGTGAAGCAGGCCAAGGACCTGAACCTCTCTCCCAAGGTGTTTGGCTTCAGCGTTGGGCCGACCTCGCCGGAATTTCGCAATGCGCTTGGGTCGGATGCCGACTATGTCTTTGGCGGTGCCCAATGGACGCCCGAACTCAAGATCCAGAGCGACGACGTTTTCGGCACGCCGCAGCACTTCACCGAACTGTATGAGGCCAAGTACGGCGAAACGCCGCCTTACCAGGCTGCTGAGTCTGCCGCGGCGCTGATTGCTTACCAGAAGGCCATCGAGGCCGCGGGTTCGCTGGACCGCAAGGCCGTGCGCGATGCTCTGGCGCAACTGGACTACATGTCCTTCTACGGCAAACTGAAGTTCAACGAACAGGGCATGAACATCTACAAGCCGATGGCCGTGATGCAGAACTTCCCCGACGGCAAACTCTACACCGTGTGGCCCAAGGACGCGGCCACCAAGGCGCCCATTTATCCCTTCAAGCCTTGGGATGAACGGTAAGCAGCCTTTGTGCTCGTAACCAGCATTGGCAAGGGGGGCTTTCCTCTTGCCAATGCTGATGTTAAAACCGCTGGTGAGGAGGTCAAAGTGAACTACGAATTGGGACAAGGTTTGGTCAATGTGCTCTTGTTGACCGGCACACTGACGCTGGTGGCTGTAGGCTTCTCCATTGTTTGGGGCATCTTGAACATCATCAACATTGCCCATGGCGCTTTCATCATGGTGGGCGCGTATGTCACCTACTGGCTTTTTACCTTGTGGGGCATTGACCCGTTTTTGTCTATTCCCATTTCCATGGTGTTGCTGTTCATCGTGGGGTATATCGTTCAAAGATACCTTATCAACTATGTGATTCGGGCGCCTTTGCTGGTCACGTTCTTGATCACTTTTGCCCTGGAAATCGTGATCATCAACCTGGCCACCGTGTTCTGGAAAGGTGACTTCCGCTCTGTGACCACGGCCTATTCGGGGGCAGGTTTCTCCATTGGCGAGATTCAGATTCCCTATGTCAGGCTGGCGGCCTTCGTCATCGCCCTGCTGCTTACCGGCCTGCTTCACGTGTATATGACCTACACCAAGCAGGGGAATGCCATCCGCGCAACGGGGATGGACGTGGATGCCGCCCGCTTGCAGGGTGTGAAAATTGCGCACACCTATGCCCTGACCTTTGCATTGGGTACAGCGCTGGCTGGGGCGGCAGGCAGCCTGATTAGTGTCAGTTTCCCGATATCGCCGACCATGGGTGGGTTGTATACCCTGCGCGCTTTTGTGATTTGCGTTCTGGGCGGTTTGGGAAGCATCCCGGCTGTGATTGCCGGCTCGCTGGTGTTTGCCTTCATCGAGGTCTTCAGCGGTGTCTACACACCGGGCCTGAAAGAGGCCATTGCTTTGCTGGTCATGGTCCTCGTTCTCATTGTGCGCCCCACGGGCATCGCGGGCAAGGCTTTTTACCATTAGTTCAAGGAGAAGCGGACGATGAAGATATTAGGGCTTGAAAAGTTTTTCTCTGGGAGAAAAGGCTGGCTTTGGGGGCTGTTTGGGCTGTTTATGCTCGCACTGGCCGTGCTGCCCCTTTTTGCCTCAGGCTTTTGGTTGCGCACGTTGACCTTGATCTTCCTGCTGGCTGCCATGGCAGAAGGATGGAATTACATCGGCGGTTACACGGGATATGCGGCTTTTGGTAACGTGGCCTTCTTTGGCATTGGCGCCTACGGTACCGCCCTTGCGATGCTGCGGCTGCATTTCTCCTTCTTCCCGGCGCTTCTCGTGGGCGTTGCCGCTGCGATGCTTTTCGCCATCGTCATCGGGTTGCCGGTGCTCAGGCTGAAAGGGCATTATTTCGCCATCGCCACGGTGGCGCTGGCCACCGCCGTGGGCGAAGTGGCAGATTACTGGACGGATTTCACTGGCGGTTCGGCAGGGTTGACCCTTCCTTTCTTCGACCCGATAGAATACAGCGGCCAGTTTTTCTATTACATCTCCTTCCTGCTGGTGATCTTCGGGCTCTGGCTGACTTATTTTGTGATGAAAGGCAAAATGGGTTACAGTTGGGTTGCTGTGCGAGAGGACGAAGATGCAGCCAAAATGATGGGAATCAATACAACTTGGGCAAAAGTGTCGGCGTTTGCCTTGAGCGCGTTAATGGCAGGCGCTGCAGGCGCGATCTACGGTTATTGGAATACTTTTGTATTGCCTGAGGAAGTTTTCAAGATCGACTATACCCTGCAGATGATCTTGTCAACCGTCCTGGGTGGGCCGGGCACCATCTTGGGGCCGTTCATTGGTGCCTTCCTCTACTACATTTTGATTACCCTCTTGGTGTTCTTCTTCCATGTTGGGGCGTTCCATGAGACCATTTTGGGTGTTATCATCATCCTGGTCATGGTCTTCACCCCTCAAGGGCTGATGGATTTCCTCAGCGGCAAGAAGAAGTTGACCCTCTCAAGCCTTCTCGAGAACATCCGGACGCACAAGGTGTAGACATGGAAAGAGAAATTATCTTAAAAGCCCAAAATGTTTCCAAGCACTTCGGTGGTTTGGCTGCGGTCAACGAGGTTAGCATGGATATCTTCCGTGGTGAAATCCTGGGGTTGATTGGCCCTAACGGCGCAGGCAAAACCACCTTTGTCAACGTAATCACCGGCATGCTCCCCATTACCGGGGGCAGAGTGTTCTTCAAAGACAGGGATATTACCGGCTGGCCTGCCTATAAAATTGGGCGTACAGGCATTGCCCGTACATTCCAGATTGTCAAGCCTTTTCGGGGCATGACAGTGCGGGAAAACGTCGCGGTGGGTGCAATGTTCGGTCACAACGGTCACAAACATTCCACGAAAACCGCGCTGAAGAAGGCTGATGAGGTGCTCGACTTTGTGGGCATGGGGCACCTGAAAGAGCGCCACGCCGATGAACTGACCTTGCCTTATCTCAAACGGCTGGAACTGGCTAAAGCCCTGGCGATGGAACCGGAATTGCTGTTTCTGGATGAGGTGATGGCTGGTTTGAATCCCAAAGAAATCGAATCGGCCATGGAGTTGGTAAAGCGTGTCAATCAACAGGGAATTACCATCCTCGTCATTGAACACGTGATGAAGGCCATCGCTGGTATCACTGACCGCGTTTTTGTGCTCAATTTCGGCGCAGAGTTGGCGCAAGGCACACCCGAAGAAGTGCTCAATCACCCCCAAGTGATTAAAGCCTACCTGGGTGAAAAATTCGTTGAACGCCAAAAACGTAAGCAGACGATGCGGGATGCGTAGGAAGGAGTGCCATGATGCTTGAGATAAAGAACTTGAACGTAGGGTACGGAGAAGTACAGGTACTTTGGGATATCGACATGGAAGTGAAAGAGGGCGAAGTCGTTGCCCTCGTGGGTTCCAACGGCGCAGGGAAAACCACCCTGCTCTATACCATCTCGGGTTTGCTGCACCCCATGTCTGGCAGTATTCGCTTCAACGGGCAGGAGATCGCAGGACTGCCCTCGGAAGAGATCGTAGATTTGGGCATCACCCAGGTGCCTCAGGGACGCAAACTTTTCGCCGGCATGACGGTGAAAGAAAACATCCTGATGGGCGCGTACCACCGCAAAGACAAAAAGCAAATCCAAAAGGATTATGAATTTGTGCTTGAGTTGTTCCCGCGGATGGCTGAGCGTTTGAGCCAGCCTGCCGGCAGCCTTTCCGGTGGTGAACAGCAAATGTGCGCTGTGGCACGCGGCCTGATGGCGGCGCCGAAACTCTTGATGATCGACGAACTCTCGCTGGGTTTGGCTCCCATCATCGTGGAAAACATCTACGAAGCCGTCAGCGAGGTCATTAAGCGCGGCACAACCGTACTCATTGTGGAGCAAGACGTCATGCTCGCCCTGGAACAGGCGGATAGGGCTTACGTCCTGGATGTCGGGCATATGAGAATGAGCGGCCCAGCCAAGGAAATGATGGACAATCCTGTCATCAAGGAAGCCTACCTTGGGCTGTAAGCGAAGCAAAATCAGCCCCCGGCAGGGGGCTGATTTCGTTTCTGCCGTCTTGACGTTTTGAGGAGCGCGTTTATGCCATCGCAGGCTGATTTGCCATTGAAGGGTGTTCGGGTTATCGACTGCTCTCGCGTATTGGCAGGCCCGTATGCCACCATGGTGCTGGGCGACATGGGAGCCGACGTCATCAAAGTCGAGCGCCCCGGCTCGGGCGATGACACCCGCGCCTGGGGGCCGCCCTTTGCCGCCGGCGAGAGCGCCTATTACCTTTCCATCAACCGCAACAAGCGCAGCATCACCCTGAACCTGAAAAGTGAAGAAGGCAAGAGCATTCTCAGGAAACTCGTTGCCGATGCCGATGTTTTGGTAGAGAATTTCAAGGCGGGCGATTTCGACCGCATGGGAATCGGTTATGAGGCCCTGAGAAAAATTAACCCCGGCCTGGTCTATTGTTCCATCACCGGCTATGGCGCTTCAGGCCCCTATGCCTCCAAACCGGGATACGACTTCATGCTTCAGGCCGAGGGTGGCATCATGAGCATTACCGGCCCTGCCGATGGTGAACCTTACAAAGTCGGCGTTGCCATCGTTGACGTGACGGCGGGGCTGTATGCTGCCAATGCCATTCAGGCCGCCCTGCGTTACAAAGAGCAAACCGGAAAAGGGCAAAAAGTGGAAGTTTCTCTTTTTGAATCCCAGATTGCTTGGTTAATCAACGTGGCTTCGGCCTATCTGGTTTCGGGTGAACAACCTAAACGCTATGGCAATGCTCACCCGAATATCGTGCCTTATGAAACCTTTCCCACTGCGGACGGCTATATCGCGGCTGGTGCAGGGAACAATGCCCAATTTGCCCGTTTCTGCAGGGTTTTGGGGTTGGAAGACCTCGCTGACGACCCGCGTTTTAAAACCAATGCCGACAGGGTCAAGAACCGCCACCTCCTTATTCCTCTCCTTAGAGAACGTTTTCGTACCCGCAGCAGCCGGGAATGGATATCGGCGCTGGAGGCAGCCCAGATTCCCTGTGCTCCCATTAATACCCTCGATAGAGTGTTTGCGCATCCCCAAACCAGGGCCCGCGAAATGCTGGTAGAGGTCGAGCACCCCACGATTGGGCGGCTGAAGATGGTTGGTTTACCCTATAAACTTTCGGGAACACCGCTGGGGATTTATCGCCACCCCCCGCTTTTGGGCGAACACACCGATGAAGTGCTTGGCGAACTGGGGTATTCCTCTGCTGAAATTGAAGATTTGCGCTCCAAAGGAGTTGTGTGACGTCGTGCCGGGAGGTGTTCGTTTTTGGCCGGATTATGAGGCTTTTGGAAAGCGCTGGAGCACCGGGATTCCCCCTACCCAAGGGGCTGGAATCGTGGTATAAGAAAGGTGCCCTGCTGTGCTCGTGATGCGGCGACGACCGGTTTTGCCCCAACACCTTCTCTCATGGGGCCAATCTCGCGGGCGGCGAAGCGATAGGCCTGAGCCAAGGCTGACCCGCCCGGGGCGGCCCCCTCCTGCGAATGCAGGAGCAAAACTGGGCAGCACACGGCACGGTGGGGCATTTTGCTGCCAACGCATCGCGGGGGAAAGCGTGCACTACTGGATGGCCGACGAATTGTATAACCCTATGCCGATTTTTTTGGTACACTAAAGCCCGCACACATTCCTTGTTGGGAGCAGGTTATGGATGAAACATTGGCAGCCTCGGTTGCCAAACTTTCCTATGAAGAAGCCCTGAAAGCGCTGGAAGGCGTCGTGGCGGCGTTGGAAAGCGAGGAGCACCCGTTGGAAGAATCACTGACGCTGTATGCACGCGGGCAGGCGTTGTTACAGCATTGCCGCCGCTTGCTGCAGGAAGCCGAGTTGAAGGTGCAGCGCCTCGCGGGCGATGAAGTTGTACCGTTTTCCGACGAAACTGCCTGAACCATGAGCGCTTGGCTGCACAACACGGTTTTCTGGGCGGCATTTCTGGCGTGGGGGCTGGCGCAAGGGGGCAAAGTGCCGCTGGCTCTTCTGCGGCGGCGCAAATGGGATTGGGGCTTGCTGGTCAGCCCGGGCGGCATGCCGAGTTCTCATTCGGCGCTGGTTTCGGCAGCCGCGACGGCGGCAGGTTTGTGCCGGGGTTTTGATTCGTCTCTCTTTGGCGTTGCCGTGGCTTTTGCCGCGGTGGTCATCTACGACGCTACAGGCATTCGGCGGCAGGCGGGCGAACACGCCTCCCTCATCAACCGCATTGTGGAAGACCTGCAGGGCGGCCATTTCCCCGATGGTAGGGCGCTGCGCGAAGTGCTGGGGCACACCCCGTGGGAAGCCTTCTGGGGCGTGCTGCTGGGCGTGGCTTCGGCCTGGCTGGTGTGGCTGTGGATGTGCCCGGCAGGCTGATTTGAGGTGACGATGGAACTCCCCCCGCTGTTCGTGGATCGTATGGCGCGGCTGCTGGGCGATGAATATGCCGCTTTCCGGGAGGCTCTGCAAGGCCGCCCCCATGTTGGCCTGCGCGTCAACACCCTCAAACTCTCGGTGGAAGATTTTGCCGCCCGCTCGCCCTTTGCGCTGGAACCCGTGCCGTGGTGTCGCGCTGGTTTCCGTGTGACCGATGGGCAGCGCCCCGGCAAGCATCCTTACCACGCCGCGGGGCTGTATTATTTGCAAGAGCCATCGGCCATGGCGCCCGCGGAGGTGCTTGCCCCTCGCCCCGGCGAGCGGGTGTTGGATTTGGCCGCTGCCCCTGGTGGCAAAACTACTCACCTCGCCACCCTGATGCAAAATCAGGGCTTGCTGTTTGCCAACGACGTGCAGCCCAAGCGCGTTCACGAAATGACGAACAACCTCGACCGCTGGGGCGCGACCAACCTCGCCGTGCTGACCGAGCAACCGCGCCGCCTTGCCGAGCGGCTGGGGGCGTTTTTCGACCGCGTGCTGGTCGATGCCCCCTGCTCTGGCGAGGGCATGTTCCGCAAAGACGCCGCTGCCCGCCGCACGTGGACGCCCAACCACGTTGCCCGCTGCGCCCGCATTCAGGAAGGCATTTTGCGCCACGCGGCGCGGCTGGTGCGCCCGGGCGGGGTGCTGCTTTACAGCACGTGCACCTTTGCCCCCGAAGAAGACGAGGGTACCATTGCCCGCTTTTTGAAAGCCTACCCCGATTTTTCGGTGGAACCCATCCCCGCGGAGCACGGCTTTGCCCCGGCCCGCCCCGAATGGGCTGACGCTCCCGAAGAAGTGCGCGGCGCGGTACGCCTGTGGCCGCACAAATTGCCGGGTGAAGGGCACTTTTTGGCGCGCTTGCACCGCGACGAAGACGCAGCGCCGCTGCCCTCGCCGCGCCCTTTCCGCCCGCGCCCACCGGGAGGCGAATTGTGGGCGCAATATCGCGATTTCGTGGCGCAGACATTGCGCGAGGAGCCTGCTCCGCGGCACCGCCTGGCGGTTTTCGGCAACCGGCTGTATGCCCTGCCCGAAGGTTTACCCGACCTTGCCGGGCTGCGGGTGGCGCGCTTTGGCTGGTGGTTGGGGACGTTCAAGACAGGGCGCTTTGAGCCTGCTCACGCCCTTGCCCTGGTCCTGCGCGCTGCAGATTTCCACCACACGGTGGATTTCCCCGCCGATGCCCCTGAAGCCCTTGCCTACCTGCGGCGGCAGCCGCTGGCTTCGGCAGGTTCCAACGGCTGGGTAGTGGTCACGGTGGATGGCTTCCCGTTGGGATGGGCCAAGCGGGTGCATGGTGTGCTCAAGAGCCGCGCGCCGCGGTGGTTGGGACGGATTTAGGGGGCGTGTTCAGCCTGAGAAAATCGCCCGCGTCTGTGTTTTTCTGTCTGCGTAATCTGCAGTTTTTGCCGGGGGCTCAGTGTGCTGGGGGAATCGCGTAGAGGGTGTAATTGCCCTGCGCGGCGGTTTCCGTGAGGGTGTTCAGGAAGTCTTCCAGCGCGAGGATGCGCAGGGGCGTCATTTTCTCTGCTTCGTTTTCTACCATGAAATTCATCCCCCAGCGGTAAAGCAGCACATGGGTATAGCCTTCGGTCTGCAGTTCGTGCAGCACGCCGTCGGGAGAACCATCGTGTTGCAGATACCATGCCCAGTGGTCGAGACTTGCATCGGGCAAAATATCGCGCTGCACGCCATAACTGCGCGGCTCGAAGAGGAAGAAAATTTTGGCGTGTGGCGTGGTGTGTTGCTGCAAAAGTTGGGTGAGGTCGGCATAGTCGGGCAGGGCGCGGCGGTAGTACGAGGTGCGGGTTTCCAGGCCGAGCATGTAGGTGAGGGGGTGACGGTAGACGATGTTGACCCAGCCTTCCAGCAGGGTGGCGGCGGTCACCAACATGACTGCCCATGTGAGCACATAACGTACCTGCAGCACGCCGGGAATGTGAAGACGCCGCGCCCGCTGCACGCCGTGGGCCGTGGGAATAGCGAAGAGGAGAATTTGGGGTAAGAGAAAACGGGTTTGCCAGAAGGGTTTTGATAGCGCCACGCCTGCACTCCACAGGGTTGCTCCGAAGCAAAGGTAAATTCCCCACAATTGTTTGGCCGTTTGCACTCGGTCGCTGGCGCGATGATGTACCCATGCTGCAAGCGTAAAGGGAAAGAGGGCGAGAAAAATTGGCCCGATGCGGCTTTGATAGTAGCCTGTGTCACGATATCCGAGGGTGGCTTCCCACGGCAGCAGCAGCCAGCGCACAGGCGAGAAGCCGATGCCGGTGTGGGGTTCTCCTAACCAGGTTGCCCGGAAGGCATCCCAAAAGCGTCCCCCAAAGACAAAGGGATAGAACGGGTTGCCCATGAAAATCAGGTTGCGGGCGTACCAGGGGGCAACCACAAGGAAGGTGGCAGCACCGAAGACGGCTACCGTATGGAGGCGTTCCCGCCATGGGCGGGGCGGGGAAGGCCTCAGCAGGAAAACGGCCATCGCGAGGGGCAGCACCACCGCGGTGTGCTTGATGCTCATGGCCAGCCCCGCGAGGATGGCTGCGGGCAGCATCTTCCTTGTTGTGTTGGCTTCCTGTTGGCTGAACTTCCAGAGGGCATAAAGCGCGCCGATGCTGTAAAATGCCAGGGGGAAGTCGGTGTAGGCTCCCGGCGCAACGGTAAAAATCAGCGGCATGCTGAGCAGGATAACGAAGGCAAAGCGCCCGGTGCGGCTGCCGTAGGCTTCCTGTGCCCAGTGCACCACGAGATAAGCCGCCCCGAAGGCGTAAGCCAGCCCCACGAGTTGCGCCGCGCGGTCGCTGTGCAGTGCCAGCCCCCACGTAAAAACGCCTTCCACCAAGCCGGGATGCCAGAAGGGGTAAACCGGCCATGGTTGCAGGCGGCCATATTTGAGCAGCCACTCGGGCTGGGCGAGGTGGTAAAGCAGGGCGTCGAAACCTTCAGGCGGGGCGAGGGCAAGGGCAAGCAATGGTAGCCCTGCCGCCAGCCACCAGCCCTTGTAAGGTAATGGCAGCATCAGGTACTCTTTGGGAAACTGCCGCAGCCGGAAAAGGGCAAGTGGCAGGCCAATGGCAAACAATCCCTGGAACACAAGGGGTTTTGCCCAGCCTGCCATGCCTAACGTGAGGGTGACGAGCGCCATTGCCCCCAGCCCGATGCCTGCGCCGAGGAGCGACGCGCTGGGGGCTGGTGGGGTGGCGGGCAAAGGGAAGGCAGCAAGGGCGGCTTGCCCCACAGCCAGCCCGATGGTGAGCAGCCCTGCAGCGACTGCCACAGCCCACAGGGTTTTGCCCAGCCCTGCGAACACCCCGGCGGGGATGGGACGCTGGGTACTGTAGGTCAGGGCAATAGCCGCTGCCAGCCACAGGAACGCCCCTGACAAAACGACAACTGCAAGCGCTTTTTTCCGCATGCTGTTGTCTTTACCGTTCCAGCCAGATGGTGACCGGCCCATCGTTGCACAATGAAACTTCCATGTGTGCCCCGAACTCGCCCGTTTGCACGGGCACGCCTTCGGCTTCCAGCAGGGCGGCGAAGCGCTCGATGAGGGGGCTGGCAATTTCCGGGCGTGCGGCGGCAACAAAAGCCGGACGGCGGCCTTTGCGCGTGTCGGCGTAGAGGGTGAACTGCGAGACCACTAAGGCTTCCCCTTTGACATCCAGCAGCGAAAGGTTGAGTTTGCCTGCTTCGTCCTCGAAAATGCGCAGGTTGGCGATTTTCTGCGCCAGATAGCGGGCTTCGGCTTCGCCATCGCCGTGGGTGACACCCACAAGCAGCACCACGCCTTGCCCGATTTCGGCAATGGTCTTCCCTTCTACGGTGACTTTGCCCCATTTGGCCCGTTGTAACAGTACTCGCATGGCGTCCCTCTCGGTGAAGAATTTGGTTCATTGTACTGCAAAAATGCGTCAACTGTTGGCCTGAAATTGTTTGCTCTTCTGCTATAATACTTCTGGATGGTGAGGTTTTGGCAACTCTGGCGGTAAAAGGATGTATCATGAAAATCGTTGACCTTTCACATGCAAACGCCGATGCACAGCAAGGGAAAGCGCTTCCCGAGTGGCTGGTGCGGTTGCAGGCGGTTTTGACCCACGGTTGGGGATGGTATCAGACGCATCAGGCTGAAGAGCGCATGGTGCGCATGATGAGCGGGGTGCTTGGCAGCCGCTTTGTGTTGTTCAAGGGGTTGCAAATTGCCGAGAACACGCCGCCATTGCCGCCGGTTTTGGTGGGGTCTTCGGGGGTGTATCTGTTCTATGTCTGGCCAAAAGCCGGCTCTTACCGCATTCGCGAAACGCAATGGGAAATCATGCAGGGAAAGCCGCGGCGCTACCGCCCCGCCAGGCCCAACGTGGTCAAAGAGGCCATTCGGCTTGCTGGCGAGGCTTCCGTGTTTTTCTCGCAGGTCTTCGAGAAGGAAGTCGAAGCCGTGCCGGTACTCGTTTTCATGGACAGCGGTGCCGATGTGGAAAGCGTGCGCCCTAAAGTGCGCCCGGTGTTGGTGGATGGTTTGAAACGGTACGTTGCCCGATTGGCGAAAAGCGAACCCGTGTTGGCACCCACCGATTTGGTCAACGTGGGCGAGACCGTGCGGCGGATGCTCGCACGCGAAGAAAACAAAGTCCGCCAGCAGGCTGTGCGTCGCCGCCGCCACCGCCTCAAGAAAGTGGCTCAGCCGCCCAAAGCCGTGAAACAGGTGGAGCGCTACTTCAACTTTACCGCGAAACAGTGGATGATTTTGGGGGGCATTGCTTTCGTCGTCCTGTTCGTGCTGATGAGCGGCATCCTCTTTGTCGCCATGACCATGCATTGACGGGTGCGCCAATGCCTTTCCTCTCGATCGTCATTCCTGCTCACAACGAAGCCCGCCGCCTGCCTGCCTCGCTGGAAAAGATCTTGGCCTTCCTTGCCACACAACCTTACGATGCCGAAGTGGTGGTTGTGGAGAACGGCTCCACCGATGACACCCTTGCCCTGGCACAACAATTCGCGGCAGAAAGAAACGGCATCATTCGCGTGATTCACGAGGCACGTCGCGGCAAGGGGCTGGCAGTGCGTCGCGGCATGTTGGAAGCCCGAGGGGAATACCGCTTTCTGGCCGACGCCGACCTTTCCATGCCCGTCGAGGAACTGCCCCGATTTTTGCCTCCCGCCCTTGCCGATTTCGACATTGCCATTGCCTCTCGCGAGTTGCCGGGTTCCCGGCGGGTGGACGAGCCGCCTTACCGCCATCTCGTCGGGCGTATGTTCAACCTGATGGTGCAGGCGTTGGCGCTGCCCGGTTTGCGGGATACCCAGTGCGGCTTCAAATGCTTTCGTGCCGATGTGGCCGAAGACCTGTTCAGCCGCCAAACCCTGGAAGGCATGTCCTTCGATGTGGAAGTGCTTTTCGTCGCTCGCCGTCGCGGCTACCGCATCGTCGAAGTGCCCATCACATGGTATTTCGACCCCGACAGCCGGGTGCGGCTGGTGCGGGATTCCCTGCGGATGGGGCTGGATCTGCTGACCGTCCGTTACAATGCCTGGCGGGGTGTGTATGATTCCCCGAAAACCTGATCTGTGC
>JALVOR010000133.1 GCA_027026295.1 Anaerolineales bacterium
CCCCATGGCGCTCAACACCCCCACGCCGCCAGAGGCCCCGCTCAACGACAATTTCTATTACCATGGGCACAACGTTCCCCGACCTTTCCAAAAGTACATCGTCAACCGCCTCGGAGGGTGGACCTGCGCCGGTGACCCAACAGGCACCTTCAGTTACGACAACGGCAACACCAACGTCGCTTGCCAGGCTTTCGCCAACCTCACCCTGTGCTACAACTACACCACTGGCGCTTTCTTCCTCAAACCTCTGGGGGAAAATTTCCTGAACCAACATCGCGACGAACTCTTCCCTTTCCTCCCCACTTCCCATCCCAAAGCGCCAGGTTTCATGGTTTATACATCCCTCAGCGTCACCCCCAGCGACGCCACGTTGCATGCCATCGTCGGTACCACCTTCAACAATGGGCCGCTGCCCCTTGACGCCAAACTGGTAACCCAGATTATCGACACCACCACCAGACACCCTTACTACACCACCATCAAATCGTCAGGCGAACTTCCAGACGGCGTGCTGAAAAGCGACCTTTCGTTAGAGGCGCTCGCGCCAGGGGCACACAATTTCATCTTCCAGGCCTGCATTTTCGCCGATGGTCAATTACAGGCCTGCGCCGAGGAAAGGGTGCAACTCATCCGCCACTGAATCCTTCCAGAAAACGAACAGGCCGGGCAAAGCACCCGGCCTGTATTGCTTTAATCGGACGGCGCATGGGCTTCTGCCGTAACCACCACACGGTCAATCGGCGGCCCCACGCTGTAAACTGCAAAATCAAACGCCACTGGTATCTTGGCAAGTGCGTCGGTAGGAGCCTCCCATCGGCGAGCGCCCACCGGACGCCCCGCCGCGTCGTAAGCAATCGCCACCACCCACAACTGCCCCAGCGCGTCGCTTTCCGACACAGCCTTGCCAGAAACCCGCGCGCTCAGCCCGTCAGCGGCAATCTTGGTGCTGACGGGCGATAGTGTCACTGCCCCATAGCGTTGTTGCAGGCGCTTCTCATCCACCGGCAGCGCCCGCAGCAGCCGCGCCACGGCTCGCGGCACAGGCGGAGCGGGCGGAGCAAAACGGGCAACCACGGCGATGGTTTGCCCGCCGAGGAGCAAATCCTGCAACGCCTCGGCTTCCTGTGCAGTGCCATCTTGCAGCGCCAGCCACACGCTGACTGCCTCCACAGCCTGCTCACCAGGATTGGTTACCGTGGTCAGGCACACCGCGCCGCCGTCTGCCGCCGGGGCGCAAAACGGCTCGGCGACTTCCAGCGGCACCGGCGTGGGGGTGGGCAGCCCCGCCGGGTTATCCAGGTTGATAGGAATGATCAATTTCGTGCCCACCGCCATCGCCTCGGGGCTGACGCCGGGGTTGGTTTGTTCCAACGCATCCAGCGAAACCCCAAAACGCAACGCAATGCCCAGCATGGTGTCGCCTTCCTTTACTTCGTAAACCCATGGCGTTGGGCTGGGAGCAGCCGCGGTGGGCGGCGGCTGCTCCGTCGGCGGCAGCATGGTCGGCGTCGGCGTGCCGGTGGCATAAGGCGTCAACGTCCACCCTGCCGACGGCGTTTCCATTGACGTGGGCGGGGGCGTTGCCGTCGGGGCGGCTTCCGCACAACCCCACAGCCACAACAACACTGCCAGCATTCCCAAAACGGTCAGGCGTTTGCGCATGCAGGCATTATACCAGCGCGCCGCCACGTAACCGCTCAGCCCCGGCAAGGAGAAACCACAAAACCACAGAAGACACCGAAGCG
>JALVOR010000134.1:0-3966 GCA_027026295.1 Anaerolineales bacterium
GACCCAAAAAGCAGCAGCGCGTGGCTTTCAGTGCAGGAAACTCACCCTCCTTCATGGGGTTACCCCTGCAAAATCGGGCACCCGACGCCCCACCGCGGCGGCAATTTGCTGCACCTGCTTCACCAGCGTTGCAAAGCGCTGCGGTTTGAGAGATTGCTGCCCGTCGGAAAGGGCTTCTTCGGGGTGGGGGTGTACTTCGACGATGAGGCCATCGGCGCCAGCGGCAATGCCCGCCCGCGCCACGGCGCTGACATATTCCCAGTGGCCGGTGCTGTGGCTGGGGTCCAAAATCACGGGCAGGTAGGTGTGGCTCTTGAGCACAGGGATGGCGTTGATGTCAGTGGTGTTGCGGGTGCTGGTTTCAAAGGTGCGGATGCCGCGCTCGCACAGCATCACCTTGCGGTTGCCTTGCGAGAGGATGTATTCGGCAGCCAGCAGGAATTCATCGAGGGTGGCGCTGGGGCCGCGTTTGAGCAAAATGGGCAGGCCGCTTTTGCCTGCCGCGGTGAGCAGGGCAAAATTTTGCATGTTGCGCGCCCCGATTTGCAGCACATCGGCATAGGAAGCCACTAACGGCACCAGGTCAGGCGACATGACTTCCGTGACCACAGGCAGACCTGTGGCTTCGCGGGCTTCGGCCAGCAATTCCAGCCCCTTTTCGCCCAGCCCCTGAAACGAGTAAGGCGAGGTGCGGGGTTTGAACGCCCCACCGCGCAGGGCGTGCGCGCCGGCTTCCTTGACGGCATGGGCGGTTTCCAGCATTTGCGAGCGGCTTTCCACGCTGCACGGCCCGGCAATGATAAAAAGCCCATCGCCGCCCACCGTGGCGCTGCCGATGGTGAACGAGGCATCCTGCGGAATGAACTCGCGGGAAGCCAGTTTGTAGGGGCGCGAAATGGGCATCAGGCGCTCGACGCCTTCCATGCGAAGCAACTGGTCGGGGATGATGCGGCGGATGTCGCCGACCAGCCCGATGACGGTGCGCTCCTTCCCCTGGGAAACGTGGGTTTGTAAGCCGTAGGTTTCCTCGACGCGCTGAATGACCTTTTGGACTTGGGTGGGCGTTGCGCCGTGGCGCATGATGATCATCATGGGTGCCTCCTGAAAATGACCGCGGTTACGCCGCGGCGGTTTTGGTTTGAGCAAGGTCGGGGCGCAGGCTGGCGGCTGCGCGCAGATAAACGGGGCGAATGGCCGCCTGGGGGCGGTCGGTGTTCCAATGCAGCAGCACCCGGATGCAGCGGGGCAGGCTGCCTGGCACGGGAATTTCGCGGGCGCACATCAGCGGCACGTGCTGCCAACCGAGTTGGCGGGCGGCCTGGGCGGGGAAGGCGGCATCGAGGTCGGCGGTGACGGTGAAGACGGCGCTGGCGATGTCTTCCGGCGCGAGGCCGGGGTTGGCTTCGACGATGGCGGCAAGCAGTTCACGGGTGGCCGCGAGGATGGCCTCGGGGGTGTTTTCGGCGGCGACGGTTGCGCCGCGGATGCCACGCACGCTCATGGGGGCCTCCTTACTAAAAAGTGACAGGGTACGAACAAGCGAGTTAGCCTGGGAAAACTGGCTACGGATGACATGGAAGGCGACGGATGAAAGCGGATTTTCAGGGGGCTAAGGTTGTCAGGGAATGGCCTGTGACTACTTCTTCCGTGCCCTCAGAGGATTTCTGTGTGCTCTGTGTTTTCTGATTGCGCCCAAACCAAAGGGGTAGCGAGAAACGAAAAAGGCGAGCCGAGGGGGCTCGCCTTTGGTGTGGGCTGGAAAAAACACCTATGCCGCGACAGGCTACCCTCGGCACTCCTCCTTGGAGGTGCCAAAGCCGTAAGCATAGGTGGCGTAAAAACGGGTAGCCAAAATCATGGTTATTTGCCTGTGGGTTCGAATGTTGGGGCATTCTACCGGGGCATGGCAGATTTGTCAAGACCGGCGCTTTCTATCATCTAAAATGTTACCGGGGTAAGGTAAATCCTCAAAAGGAAAATGCTAAATGAGGGCCACGTGCGCTCGCAGCGGCCCGAGCCTTTTTCGATTGGCGATAAACAAAGGTAAGAAATCTGCCCTCGGTAGCGTCAGAAGAATACGGTGCACCGCAGACCGCCTTATTCCACCCCTTGAAAGGAGTTTTTGATGATGTCCCGTAAATGGATGTTGTTCCTTCTGATTGCCGCGCTGGCAATTGTCGCGGCGGCATGCAGTTCCACGCAGGCCACGCCAACGGCGCAGCCCCCTGCGCCCACCCACGCGCCCACCAAGGCGCCGACGCAGGTACCTCCTACCGCAGCCCCTACGGAAGCGCCCACCACAGCCCCCACCGTCGCTCCAAAGCCCACCGAAATTCCCTTCGACGGCACGGATGCTGAGGAAGAGGGCTACTGGTACTCCCGCTACAACCTGGGCAACCTGGTCATGCGCTCCGGCATGGGTGTGCATTTCATGCCCGAAAAGGCGATGGTCAAAGCCATGATTCAGGCTGCCGACGCCAACCCCGACGACGGCGACACCGCCGCCCCTGCCAAGGGCGTCACCTTGCTGCAAGCCGTGTATGCCAGCGGCGACCCGCACTACACCCAGAAACTTGACGTCACCGATTTCAGCACCCAGCGCTGGAACCCCGACACCTTTGACACCACCATCACCACCCGCGCGATGGGCTGGACGATCATCAAGGAAAGCGAATGGGCGAAGCAGTTCCATGTAGACGACCATTTCGGCACGCCCAGGGACGACTTCGGCGCTCAGTGGCGCTTTGTCGGCATGGTGATGAATGCTTCTTCCAAGATGCAGTTGCAGTACGCCTTGCAGAACCTGAAAACGGAAGACGGCCTGTTCGCCAACAGCGACGGCCAAGTGGACTACACCGGCAACTGGGTGATGCTGGAAGCCCTGAGCGATGTGGGCAACCTGCTGAACCTCAAGAACGTCCCCCACAGCGCCACCAACCGCTACTACAACCCCGAACAGGGCGCGATGTTCCTCGGCGCGTCGGATATGCTCTTCGGGGTGCTTGCCGACCGCCAGCCTGCCGACATTGAGGAAAACTCCCTCGCCATCCAGGCGCTGACTTGGTACGCTGCATCCACCGCCAATGCCGACGACCGCGACGCGGCCGTGAAGCGCATCGCCGACCTGGGGAAGGCGCTGACAGCCTCCAAAGCCGACACGCCCACCGAACACGCTTTCGCCATCCGCGGCCTGATTGAAGCCTACCGCACCACCCACGACGCTGCCTTCCTGAAAGCCGCCGCCAAGCACTTCAACGACCTGAGCAAGCGTTTCAATGCCAAAACCGGCATCTTCGACGGCCAGAACACCTACACCATTGACGACGTGGCCGTGATCATGGGCGCGCTGAACAGCCTGAAGTTCTACGCCGGCGACGCCGTTGACCAGGGACGTGTGGAAGAACTGTTCACCCAATTCTTCCTGAACGCCATCAACAAGAGCGGCTTGCAGCAGTCCGTGCCGCCCATCCCCGTGGCCAAGGGCAAATTCGAGCAGGACGAGCCGCCCATTTACTACGGCTACCCCACCATCCCCAAGCCGCCGATGGCCGGCGGGCAATACGGCATCGCACCGGTGTTCGCCACCGAGGTTTCCTTTGATGCCAGCACGGGCACCTGGAAAGTCACCAACGGCAACTTCGACGCCGCAGGTGCCATGCACGCTTCCAACGAATTCATCTGGTTCCACAACGACGAAGTCAACGGCTTCCCCGAATTGCCGTAACCGAGTTTCCGGACGGGGCAGGGCTTGCTACCTGCCCCGTTTTTGTAAGTTCACCGTATCTATTCAGCCTCAGCCAAGAAAAACCGCAGATTTCGCAGATTCCGCAGAAAAATATCCACCGTAGGAGTTACGCAGTTCCTTCCCTTTATGTCACCGCGAGGCGGTCGTAGACCGCCGAAGCGGTCTCCTCCACCGTCTGGGAGATGGCTTCGCCGCCTATGGCGGCTCGCCATGACATGAAA
>JALVOR010000134.1:3976-15961 GCA_027026295.1 Anaerolineales bacterium
AAGAAAAACCGCAGATTTCGCAGATTCCGCAGAAAAATATCCACCGATTTCACAGATTGGCACAGATTAAGCGAAAAACGCTGAAAAGCACAACGCTCCCTTCCGTTTCGTGGCACCCTTGGCGTTACCTTGGCGACCCTCTCTGCGCCTCAGCGTCCCTCAGCGCCGCTCTGCGTTAAATCCGCGGCCATCCGTTTTATCCGCGGCCTATTTTTCCAAGGCTGAACAGTTACCGTTCACCCAAGTAAATTTTCCCGCGGGGTAAGAATTCCCCTCCTCGCCCCGTCTAAAGCATACAACCCCCAATTACTTTCACACAAGGAGAGACGAAAATGAACATTTTAGCAGCCGTTATCGCAGGAATCGTAGGCACCATCATCATGACTCTGGTCATGGTCATGGCCCCCAAAATGGGCATGCCCAAAATGGACATCGTGGGCATGTTGGGAAGCATGTTCGGTGCGCCGCCCAATCGTGCGCTTGGGATGATGATGCACTTGATGATGGGCATTGTTTTTGCCCTCATCTATGCTGCTCTCTGGGCCTACGGCGTTGGCGCAGCCACCTGGCTCTTCGGCCTGGTGTTCGGCCTCGTTCACTGGCTGATTGCGGGCATGATGATGGCCGGCATCCCCATGATGCACAAAGGCATCAAGTTAGGGAAGGTGCCCGCCCCCGGCGCTTACATGATGAACAACGGCGGCGCGATGGCCTTCATGGGCGGGCTGATTGGGCATCTGGTCTTCGGCCTCGTCGTTGCCCTCACTTACGCCGCTCTCTAACCCCCGCTCCTCCGCCCTCTCATGATGTGACCGACCTGCTGCAACACACCTGCGGGCTGGTCTTTGGGCCCGCCCAGGCATGAGCCAGCGTCTCACGAGAACACAGCCTCCCTTTCCCAAAAAACAGACGACGCCCTCGGCAAGGCGACAGCAGCCGCCTCACCGAGGGCGTTTCGCGTTCGGTCATCCCCACGCGCTACGCGCTGGGGTCTTCTTCTTCCTGGAGGGCTCGCAACGCCCGCAGCAGCGCCTCAAATTCCTCACGGCAGTCGCGACACACGGCAAGGTGCTGCGCCACCAACGGCATGGCTTCCTCTGCCGGCTGCCCCAGCAGTTTCATCTCGGCAAAGCGATCCAGTTCCTGCAGGCATTCGTCGCAGGTGAGTTCTTCGGGCAGGGTGTTGGCCACCTTGGTGAGGATTTGCCCCATCAGTTGGGGATTCAAAAGGTGCTGGTTCGGTTTATCCTCTTTCATCGCGGTTTCCTTGGGAAGGGATTACTGGGGCTCCTGAAAAGCGGCGGCGAGGTCGGCGGGGGAAAGACCCTCGGCTTCCAGCCGCTTTTTGAGGCGGCGGCGGGCGTCGTGGAGTAGTTTGTAGAGGGCATTGCGGTTGGTGTTCATTCGCCGAGCGACTTCGGCCAAGGGCATCCCGTGCACGGCCACGGCCATGAGGGCGCGGCGCTGCTTCTCGGTAAGTTCCTCTTGCATCAGCCGCATGAGCAGCGCCATCAAAGCCTGCCGCTCGCTGTGATGGGCAGGGTTGGCGGCTTTGTCGGCCAGGGCGGGTGGGATGAAATCGCCTTCAGGGGGCTGGAGGTCTTCCAGGGCAACGTCTTCCCACGATTTGCGGCGGAGCATCGTCAGGGCTTCCCGCACGGCAATTTTCTGCGCCCAGGTCGTAAAGCGACTGCGCCCCTGAAAGGTGTCCAGATGCGCCAGAATCTTCAGCAGGGCCTCCTGCACGGCGTCTTCCAGAATGGGGTGTTCCCGCGAACCTACGCGGTCGGCTAGGGCAAAGCCCAGGCCGCGCAGCAACAGGCGGCGCAGTGCTTCCAGCGCGGCCGCGCGGCTTTCGCCGGGGGTTTGCAGTGCAGTCAGCCATTCAGCGTTGGTTTGCGGCAGCATGGCATCCCTGTAATGTTTGGACGGGGTGAGGGCGGGTTTTCTTACGCGTCGTGGCGTTTAGTGAAATTCTAACATACAGGAAAGCGTCGCGGGGTCAAGCGGCTCGAATCGCTGGGTAAAAGGGTTGGCCATCCACGCCGCGTTGACAGTCACAGGCACGCGGGTGCCGGGACTCACGGCAGGCGGCAGCGTATCCAGGGCAATACGCAAAACAGCAACCGGCTGGGCAGAAAGCGGCGGGCTGCATTCCAGCGTGGCATACCACCCCATGCTGAGGTTTGAGGCGTTGATCGTTTCCGGCGCCATGATAAAGTGATGTATGGCAACCATCACAAAATCGCCCTGCACAGCAGGAAAAGGAATTGCCAGGGCGTCGGTGATTTCCCAATAAACATCGCCATCAGCTTTGCGGCATACCTCGCGTTTCAGAAACAGCGCCAGAATGCCCGCCTCGTGGCGCTCATAGCCTGAAAAGGCAAAACCGTCCACATCTGCTCCCAGCGTTGGCCTGCCGAGCAACACCCCAAAGGCGGGAACCTGGGCATACGCAGGGAACGCATTGTTCAGCGAACCACCGAAACGATAACCGACAAACGAAGCCGGGTCATTGGGGTCGGGCACGACCGTTGAAGGTGCGGTAAGGGCAGGGGTGCAGGGGCCGTCGTAGGGCGGCGTGACCACCCGCGGCGTAACGGAAGGCGGCAAGGGCGTGGGCGGCGGCACGGTGCGGGTTGCCGTTGGCATCGGATTTTGGGGTGCTGCGAGCGCAGTTTGCGTCAGAACGGAAGCCACCTGTGTCGCTATCAGGTCAGGGGCAGGCGCCTGTGGCTGTGGGGAAGCCAGGCCGCAAGCCAGAATAACGCCCAGCAAGACCATACCCGGCAGGAATAAAAGTGTGCGACGCATTGGATCTCTCCTTTTGGAGCAGGGAAAAGGGTTATGTTTCACCCGGCAGCAACCCGGGGAGGACATCGCAGCGCCGCAACGGGCTTTGGCCTGCTTCGCGGCGCGCATTTTGCCACCATCGGCATCAGTCGCGGGTTTCCCACGACAGCGCGTCATCTGCCAGGGTAAGCAACAGGAGACACTGGTTTGAATTTTACCGTAAAAATTACGTAACTTTTCAACCCAAGACCTTCCTGCCAATTAATTACGAGCACACTATCCGCAGCGCGGCCTCGCTGATGGGGCCTGCGCGTAGCACCCGCGGTGGGGTCACGGTGCAGTCGGCCACGGTGGAAGGCTGTCCCCCCGGCGCGGGGCCTGCATCGAGCACAATGGCAACAGCGTCGCCGAATTGGGCGGCGGCTTCGGCGGCAGTGCGGGCTGGCGGCTCGCCCGAAATGTTCGCCGAGGTCACTGCGAGGGGACCGGTCAATCGCAGCAGCCCCAATGCAGCCGGGTGGTCGGGCATTCGCACGCCCACGGTGTCGTAGGGTGAAAGCGCAGCGGGCAAATCGGGGTGTTTGGGCACCACCAAGGTGAGCGCGCCGGGCCAGAAGCGTGCTGCCAGCCGCTCGGCGCACGGCGGCAGCCACGCTGTGATCGCTTCCAGTTGCGCCAGCGCCCCCACTAATACGGGAAGGGCTTTGGCCTCGGGGCGGATTTTCGCCGCGTAAATGTGAGCGATCGCGGCGGCATCCCACGGCCAGGCGGCAAGGCCATAAACCGTGTCAGTGGGCAGCACCACCAGTTCGCCGCGGCGCAGCGCGGCGGCGGCCTGCTGCCATGATTCGGGGGCGTCGGCGGGCAAAATCAGGGGCATGGGGACTTGTTGATTGGTGGTTGGTTACTTTGTTACTTCGTAACTGTTCGGTCCCAAAGAGAAACTACGGATTACGCGAAGAAAACCACAGAAGACACAAAGAAAACACAGAAGAGCACTTGAGAACGAGGGCGTTGTTGTAAGGCGGGACATCGTCTCGCCCTACTTGGCAACCTTGGCGTTTCTCTCTGCGCCTTTGTGTTAAATCCGCGTCCATCCGTATATTATCCGCGCTCGTCTGCAGGCCGTTTCCCAGAGGCTGAACAGTTACATTACTTCGTTGTCTCAAATGGACAGTGCTTATGAGGCGGTCAGCGTTCAGGGCATGACCACCAGCACGCGGTCGCGGCCGGCGAGGTCGGGGTGCACAACGACTTTGCTGGCAGGGAAGGCTTCCAAGGCCGCGGCGCGGGCGGCTCCCCCCTGAGAGGCGGCGATTTCCAGCATCAGCGCGCCGCCTGCTGCCAGGCGGGTTTGCGCCTGGGCAAGCAGCCGCCGTATCGTCGCGAGGCCGTCGGCGCCGCCGTCTAAGGCTTCCCGCGGTTCGTGCTGCGCCACGGGCAGGTTTGCCAGTTCGGCGATGGGGATGTAGGGCGGGTTGGCAACGATGAGGTCGAAAGCGCCTGCGAGGGCAGTCAGCAGGTCGGTTTCCACGAAGGCGATGCGGTCAGCCACGCTGTGGCGGCGGGCGTTGCGGCGCGCCACTTCGAGGGCTGCGGGGCTGATGTCGGTTGCCGTGACGCGCACCGCGGGCTTTTCTGCTGCCAACGTCACTGCCAGCGCGCCGCTGCCGGTGCCCACATCGGTCACGCGGCGGCGGTCGGGGTGGGCTCGCAGCCATGCGAGGGCGTGTTCGACCAAAGTTTCGGTTTCGGGCCGGGGGATGAGCACCGCCGGAGTGACGGCAAACTCGCGCCCGTAGAAATGCCATCGCCCCAGCACGTAGGGCAGCGGCTCGCCCTGCGCTAAGCGGGTGCAGGCGCGCAGCAGGCGGCGGTGCTGGCGGGGTGTGAGGCGGGCTTCGGGGTGCGCTAACAGCCATGCACGCTCGCGATGCGTGATGGCGGCCAGCAGGGTTTGCGCATCCAGCGCCGCGGTGTCGCTGTGGGGCGCAAGGGCTTCACGGGCACAGGCAAGGGCGCGACTAATCGTCAGCATGATAGCGGTGGGCGTGGGGCGTTGCTTCGTGGAGCGTTACTTCTTGACAAGTGGACGAATTGACAATGCCCCTACCCTGCTTCCAGCGCGGCGAGGCGGTCGGCTTCCTCGCGGGTGGCAAGTTCGTCGATGAAGTCGTCCAGTTCGCCATCGAGCACCGCGGGCAGGTTATAAACGGATTTGTTGATGCGGTGGTCGGTAACGCGGGATTGGGGGAAGTTGTAAGTGCGAATTTTCTCGGAACGCTCACCCGTGCCCACCTGGGAGCGGCGGGCTTCGTCCACTTCTGCCCGGCGGCGGGCTTCTTCGATTTCGTAAAGCCGCGCTTTCAGAATGCTCATCGCCCGCAGTTTGTTCTGCAACTGCGAGCGCTCGTCCTGACACGCGACCACGATGCCGGTGGGCAGGTGGGTAATGCGCACCGCGGTGGCGTTCTTCTGCACGTTCTGCCCGCCCGCGCCTGCCGACTTGTACACATCGATTTTGATGTCCCGGTCGGGGATCTCGATTTCCACGTCGTCCACTTCGGCCAGCACGGCCACGGTGGCGGTGGAAGTGTGAATGCGCCCCTGGGATTCGGTGGTGGGCACGCGCTGCACGCGGTGCACGCCTGCTTCGTACTTCAGGCGGGAATATGCCCCCTTGCCTTTGATGAGGAAGGTGATTTCCCTGAAGCCGCCCAGGCCGGTTTCGTTGATGCTCATTACTTCGACTTTCCAGCCGCGGCGCTCGGCATAGCGGGTGTACATGCGAAAGAGGTCGGCGGCAAACAGGGCGGCCTCTTCCCCGCCCGTGCCAGCGCGGATTTCGATGATGACGTTGCGGTCGTCGCGCGGGTCTTTGGGCAGCAACATCCGCTTGATTTCGGCTTCCAGTTGCTCCTGCAACGGTTCCAGTTCGGCCAGTTCGTCCCTGGCAAGTTCTTTCAGTTCGGGGTCGTCGCCGGATTCTGCCATTTGGCGGGCTTCCCCGACCTGCTGCACCACTTTGCGGTATTCCTCTGCTTTCCTGACCAGCGGCTCTAAATCGGAACGCTCCTTGGCAAGTTCGGCGGCGCGCTTGTAATCGTCGCCCACAGTTGCCAGGGCCTCGTCGATTTCCTTGAAACGCTTCTCGATACCGGCAAGTTTATCCAGCATGCACTGTTCTCCTCACGAAATTTCGGCGTTCCGAATTATACCAGCGCGCTCAAATGTGCAGTGGCTCGGAGCCGCGCCCGATGTTAGCGAGGAATTCGTTGCGGGTGGCCGAGTTGTTGCGGAACGCGCCCAACATGGTGGAGGTGACCATGCGGGCATCGTGCTTTTTCACGCCGCGAATCATGGCGCACATGTGAAAGGCTTCCAGCACCACCGCTACGCCCATGGGGTGCAGCAGTTCGTCGAGGAAATCGGCAATCTGGCGGGTGAGGCGCTCCTGCACCTGCAGGCGGCGGGCAAACATATCCACGATGCGTGGAATCTTGGAAAGCCCCAGCACGCGCCCTTTGGGCATATAGGCCACGTGGGCACGCCCCACGAAAGGCAGCATGTGGTGCTCGCAGAGCGAGTAAAACTCGATATCGCGCACGATGACCATTTCGTCGTAGTTGACCTCGAAGAGGGCGTCGTTGACCAAGGCCACGGGGTCGGTGCGGTAGCCGGCGAGCAGTTCGCCATACATGCGGGCGACGCGGTCGGGGGTGCGTTGCAGGCCATCGCGATGGACGTCTTCCCCCACGGCGCTCAGGATATTCGCTACAGCCGAGCGAATGCGATCTTCGTCGATTTCGCCTTCCAGCAAAGTGGCGTTGGTGTACAGGTGATTGGCAAATTCCCCTTTCATTATGAAAACTCCTTTTACAGCGAGGAAGTGTGGTCAACCAAATTGTACCAGCCTTAAAATACAAGCGCCTGTTGTTTGCTTTCTCGCTATTTTTGAGTACAATTACATTGTGTCAACGTCGCAACCTGTGTGCCGCAAGGAGGTGACTCTCGCAAAGTCCTCGATTACGCTGTCTCCACCCGCCTTCGTTCTCTCAAAAGTTGTAAGGAGGAGCAAAATGAAACGCTTTTGGTGGCTTCTTGTTGCCGCGCTGGTATTAGCCGGGATGGTGCTCAGTGCCTGCGGCAAGAGCAGCACCCCGACGCCCGAAGCGAAACAGCCCTTTGTCTTCGGCATGTTGCTGGTTGGCCCCTATAACGACCATGGCTGGAGCCAGGCACATTACGAAGCAGGAAAGTATGTGGAGCAAAAACTGGGGGCACAAATGCTCTATGTGGACAAGGTCAACCCCGCTGACCGCCCCGGCACTACTGCCGAGCAGTTGGCCGAAGATCTGGTTTCCAAAGGCGCAAAACTCATCATCTTCAATTCTGACGACATGAAAGACGCCGCACTGGCGTTTGCAAAAAAGCATCCTGACGTCTATGTCATCCACGCATCGGGCGACGTTTCGTGGAAGGAAGGCAAGGACTACCACGACCTGTCCAACCTTTCCAGCGTGATGGGCAAGATGATCTACGGCAAAATGATGGCCGGTTGTGCCGCTGCCATGACCACCGACACCGGCCAGATTGGCTACCTTGGCCCCCTCATCAACGACGAAACCCGCCGCCTGGCTTCCTCGGCTTACCTCGGCGCCAAATACTGCTGGGAACACTACCGTGGCAAGGACCCCAAAGACCTGAAATTCAAGGTCACCTGGATCGGCTTCTGGTTCAACATCCCCGGCGTGACCTCTGACCCCACGCAAGTCGCTGACGACTTCTTCAACAGCGGCTACGATGTGGTGATTTCGGGCATTGACACCACCGAAGCCCTGGTGGAAGCCAAGAAGTTCCACGACCAGGGCAAGAACGTCTACGCCGTGCCTTACGACTTCAAAGACGCCTGCAGCGAGGCCCCCAGCGTCTGCCTCGGCGTGCCTTACTTCAACTGGGGCCCCAGTTACCTCAAACTCATCCAGGCAGCCCAGGACGGAAAATGGCAATCCACGTTCATGTGGGTTGGCCCCGACTGGAAAGACATCAACAACCCCGACACCTCTGCCATCGGCTTTGAGATCGGCGATGCCCTGAACGACAAGGCATCCGACGCTGTGACCACCTTCATCGATGAACTGGCAAACGGCCTGAACCTGTGGACCGGGCCGCTCAACCTGCAAGACGGCACGGTTTACCTGAGGGACGGTGAAAAAGCCACCGACCAGCAAATCTGGTACCTGCCGCAACTGCTCGAAGGCATGGAAGGCCAGAGCGTGCAACAACAGTAAAACTTTGCATCACTTCCAGCGGGGGAGGCTACGGCTTCCCCCGCTGGTTGCTACTTTGCCCCGCTCGCCTGCCCACCCGCTCAACCAGGCCACATTATGGAAATCGAACTTCGCCACATCCACAAAACCTTTGGCCCCGTTCACGCCAACAACGACATTACCCTCAACGTCCCGTCCGGCATCATCCAGGGCCTGCTGGGGGAAAACGGCGCCGGTAAAAGCACCCTGATGAAAATCCTTTCGGGCTATTTTCATCCCGATTCCGGGGAAATCCGTATCAATGGCAGCCCCATCGTGATGCATTCCCCTGCCGACGCCCTTCGCTTTGGCATCGGCATGTTGCACCAAGACCCAATGGACTTTCCCCCCATGCGGGTGCTGGACAACTTCATGGTGGGTTATCCGCAAGGGCTGCACCCGCCTCGCAAGGAAGCCCGCGCCGCGCTGAAAAAAATCAGCGATCAGTTTGGCTTTTCATTGGACCCTGATGCTTACGTCGACACCCTTACCATCGGCGAGCGCCAGCAACTGGAAATCGCCCGCCTGCTGTGGCTGGGCGCGCAGGTGCTGATTTTCGACGAGCCGACCACCGGCATCAGCGCTCAGCAGAAAGACAGTCTGTTTGCCGCCTTGCGTCGCCTTGCCAAAGAGGGCAAAACCGTCATCTTCGTGACCCACAAACTTGAAGAAGTGGAAATCCTTTGCGATCGCGTCGCCGTGCTGCGGGCGGGCAAACTTGTAGGCACCGCCACCCCGCCCTATGACCTCGATGGGCTGGTGCGGATGATGTTCGGCAAGGCGGTCAGCAAGGGGAAGCGCACCCCCATTGAATTTGGCAAGCCGGTGCTGCAACTCAAAAACCTGGCGGTGGAAGACAGCCGCCTGCGCATCGAAGGCGTCAACCTGGAAGTACGGGAAGGCGAAGTCATTGGCCTGGCGGGCATGGAAGGCAGTGGGCAGCGGCAATTGCTGCGCGCTGCCGCTGGGCTGGTGCGTCCTGTGGAGGGGGAAATCTGGGTTGATGGGCACAACCTCACGGGCAAGACCTACCACGATTTCCTGCGCCGTGGCGTGGCCTATGTGCCTGCCTCGCGGCTGGAAGAGGGGCTGGTGCCCACCCTGAGCCTGATGGAGCATGTCATCCTCGCCAACGAACAGCGCGGGCTGGTCATCGACCGTCAGGCAGCCCTGGAAGACACCCGCAAACGCATACAGACCTTCAACATTCGCGGCCGCCCCCTTTTGCCCGTGGAATCCCTCTCCGGCGGCAACCAGCAGCGGGCCCTGCTGGCGTTGCTGCGCCCGGGGTTGCGGCTGCTACTGATGGAACACCCCACCCGCGGCCTTGATATTGAATCGGCGATCTGGGTGTGGAGCACCCTCAAACAGCGCTGTCGTGAAGAGCGCACCGCCATCTTCTTCATGTCTTCGGATCTGGAGGAAATTTTGCATTATAGCGACCGCATTCTGGTGTTCTTCAGCGGGCAGGTCTCCGAACCCATTCCCGCCGAAAGCGCCACCACCGAGCAACTGGGGCAACTCATTGGCGGGCGCGGCTTCAAGACCGGCAAGGAGGCATCGTCATGAACGAACGCAACGCCAACCTCCTTTTTGCCACCATCGCCATACTGGTCGCCCTGGTGTTCACTTCCTTTGTGCTGGTGCTGGCCGGCGCTTCGCCTGTGGCGGCTTATTGGTACATTCTCAAAGGCTCCCTTGGCTCGTGGACGAAAGTCGCCGACGTCCTGGTTGCGTGGGTGCCGCTGCTGCTCGTTACCACCGGCTTGCTGATTACCTTTGCCGCCGGTTTGTGGAACATCGGCATCGAGGGGCAAATTGTGTTGGGGGGCATTTTCACCACCTGGGTACTGCGGTTGCTGCAACACAGCGCCATGGCCCCGGGGCTGATATTGTTTCTCGCCATTGCAGCAGGCGCCCTCGGCGGCGCTTTGTGGGCTGTTCTCGCCGGGGTGCTGAAGGTTTATGGCGGCGTCAACGAAATCTTCGGCGGCCTGGGGCTGGATTTCGTGGCCGTGGCGCTCACCCTGTGGCTGATTTTTGGCCCCTGGAAACGCCCTGGCATCGGCTCGATGAGCGGCACCGAACCCTTCCCGGAAAGCCTCTGGCTGCCCACCCTTGGGCACACGCGCCTCAGCCTGTGGGCGTTGCTCTTGGGCATTGTGAGCATCGCCCTGGTTTATTTCCTGCTTTCAGGCACCTACTTTGGCCTCAAACTCAAGGCCGTGGGCAAGAACCCCCGCGCGGCCTATTTGCTCGGCATTCCCGCCACCCGTTACCTGATGAGCGCTTTCCTGCTCTCGGGGCTGTTTGCCGGACTGGCGGGGGCAGTGCAGGTCACGGCGGTTTATCATCGCCTGATCCCCGCCATTTCCAGCGGCTATGGTTGGCTGGGTTTGATGGTTTCCATGCTCATCAACTTCCAGCCCGCGTGGGCTGCGCCGGTCACGCTGTTCTTTGCCATCCTCAACATCGGCAGCATTCAACTGCCCATTGTGCTGCAACTGGATTCCTCGCTTTCCGGCGTGTTGCAGGGGGCGCTGGTGCTTTCCTTCCTGTTGATGGCCGGGGTGCGGCAAAAATGGGTTGCCCGACTTCGCGCAGAGGAGGGTGAGGCATGACCAACCACGAACTCATCATCGGCCTCGCCGGGGTGCTGTTTGCAGCCGCCCCCATTGTGTTTGCCACCATTGGCGAAACCCTCACCGAGCGCGCCGGTGTCATCAACCTTTCGGTCAACGGCACGATTTTGCTCGCTGCGATGGCTTCCTTTGCCGTAGCGGTAACCACCGAGAGCACGCTGCTGGGGCTGATTACCGGTATGCTCATCGGCTCGGCGGTGGCGCTGCTGGTGGCGTTTTCCAGCATTGCGCTGAAACAATCGCAGGTGGCGGTGGGCTTCGTGCTGACGCTGATGACCCGTGACCTGGCGTACTTCCTCGGCAACCCTTACATGGGGCTGCAGGGGCCGCGGGTGCAAAACTGGCCGGTGCCGGTGTTGAGCAAGATTCCCGTGCTGGGGCCGCTCTTCTTCCGGCAGGACCCGCTGACCTACCTCAGTTTCATCCTCATCGGCGTCGCGTGGTGGTGGGTGTTCCGCACCCGGCACGGCCTGACGCTGCAGGCCATCGGCGAGCGCCCGGAAGCCGCCTATGCCCGCGGCGCAGCGGTGAACAAACTCCGCTATATCTACACCGCCATTGGCGGCGCGCTCGTGGGGCTGGCTGGACCAATGTATTCCCTCAGCGTGAAGGCAGGCTGGAAAGGCACGATTTCCGGGCTGGATGGCATCGGGTGGATTGCCCTCGCCCTGACCATCTTCGGCGGTTGGGACCCGGTGCGCGGTGCAGCGGGCGCTTACCTCTTTGCCCTGCTGCAGTGGCTGGGGCTGATTCTGCAGCCTTACCTGCCCAACGTGCCTTCGCAGGTGCTGCAGGTGGCGCCTTTCCCGCTGATGATTTTGACCCTGCTGCTGGTGAACGTCGGCAACGCCGAATGGGTAGACCGCACGTTGGCAGGGCTGCCGCCCGACGCCCGCCGCTGGACGCGCCGCCTGCTGCGTTGGATGCAGGTCGTGCCGCCCGCATCGCTGGGCGTGCCATTCGAGGAAGAGTGAAATTCCCCCTGCGCTGTTTGCAAAAAACCGCCGAGGTCTCCTCGGCGGTTTTTGTTTTCTCGCGGGCGCAAGGTCAGGTGTGTCAGGAACGCCAAAGGGGCAGTATTCCTTAGACTCTATCCGAAAAAATATCGTGGTGGTGTCATTGCAAGCCCCCCCTCGCTGCGCTCGGCGCAGGCTCCGGGGCGAAGCAACTCCCCGTTTTATCGGGCAGGAGACTGCTTCGGCGGCTATGCCGCTTCCCGTCAACTTGCGCCCGCCTCTACG
>JALVOR010000135.1 GCA_027026295.1 Anaerolineales bacterium
CAGCGTTGCCAAGCGTTACCTCGATCGCGGCGTGCCCCTGCTCGACCTGATTCAGGAAGGCAACCTTGGCCTGCTGCGGGCGATTGACAAATTCGACCCTGCCCGCGGCTACAAGTTCAGCACCTATGCCACGTGGTGGATTCGCCAGGCCGTCACGCGGGCCATTGCCGAGCAGGCGCGCACCATTCGTGTGCCCGTGCACATGATCGAGGCGCTGCAAAAACTGCGCAAAATCCAGCGCTACCTGGTGCAGAAACTGGGGCGCGAACCTACCCTCGAAGAAATTGCGTTGGAAAGCCCCTATATTGAATCGGAAGCGGCGGAAGCCATCCGCAGGGCCCTGGAAGAGGAACGCCCGTTGCCGCTGCACTTGCAGCAGCAATGGCGCGCCGCCACGGCACGGGTGCGCAAGGTCTTCCGTTCCACCGAAGAGCCGATTTCCCTCGAAAACACGGTGGGCGACGAGGAAAACAACACCATCGGCGATTTCGTGGAAGACACCGATGCCCCGCACCCGTTGGACCAGGCCACCCAGGCCATGCTTCACGAGCAGGTGCAGAATGCCCTTGCCGCCCTCACCGAGCGCGAGCGGCAGGTGCTCGAACTCCGCTTTGGCCTGCTGGACGGCAAAGCGCATACGCTGGAAGAAGTGGGCAAGTATTTCAATGTCACCCGCGAGCGCGTGCGGCAAATCGAAGCCAAAGCGCTGCGCAAACTCCGCCATCCTGCCTACAACCGCCATTTGCGGGATTATTTGGGGTAGGTTGCTTCGTTACTGCGTGCACTTGTTACTTTGTCAATTCGTGGTAACTGTTCAGCCCAAAAGAGAAACCAAAAACACAGAAGACACAGAGAAGGCACAGAAAACACAGAAGTTCACTTTGCATTGCGTGCGTTTGTTGGCGGCACACTGTCCCGCCCGACTTGGCGCCCTAAAATCCGCGGCTATCCGTAATATCCGCGTTCATCCGTGACCTATTTTCTCAAGTGTGTTTTTGTGTTACCCTCTTTGCGTCTCTGCGTTCCCTCGGGGGTATAACCATGCTGGCAGCCTATCCGCTGCTGACCCTTTCCGTTGCCTTCCTTGCGGGCATTGCCGTGGCCGCGGCGGTGCCCCTGGCGGAAAGCGCGTGGGCGGTGCTGGCCGGGGCGGCAGCGCTGTTGCTGTTCTGGCAGCGAAGGCGCGGCGCAGGGCGGCGGTGGCTGCTGTGGGGGATATTCTTGGCGGCAGCGTTGGGGGCGCTGCGCTGGCAGAGCGCCCGGCCTGATTTCCGTGACCCTGCTTTCGTTGCTGCCTATGCCGACGTGCCCGCCGAAGCCACGGTGGTGGGCGTGCTCACCGAGCCGCCCGACATACGCGACACTTACGCCAACCTGCGCTTGCGCGCCGAGCGCCTGCGCCTTGCGGGGGAAACCCGCGCGATAAGCGTCCACGGCGATGTGCTGGTGAAAACCGACCCCGAAGACGCCCTCGACCTGCGTTACGGCGACCGGCTGGTGGTCATCGGCGCGCTCACTACGCCGCCCACCTCCGAGACCTTTTCTTATCGCGACTATCTGGCGCACGAGGGCATTTTCGTGCTGCTGAAGGCGTGCCGTTTGGGCGTGCTGGCGCACGGCGCGGGCAATCCCCTGCTGGCCGCGGTTTACCGCCTGCGTGATGCCGCCCACGCCGTGGTGCGCCGCCTGTGGCCTGACCCCGAAGCAGCGCTGCTTTCCGGCATTCTTTTGGGGTTAGACAAAGGCATTCCGCGCGAAGTTTACGACGCCTTCCGTACCACCGGCACGGCGCACATCATCGCAATCAGCGGCTTCAATATCACCATTCTGGCGGGGCTGTTCCTGAGCCTGTTTGGCCGCCTTTGGGGGCGCACCCGCGGCGCGCTGCTGGCGGCTGTTGCCATTGGCGCTTACACCATCATGGTGGGCGCCGATGCCGCCGTGGTGCGGGCGGCCATCATGGGGCTGCTGGGCATGGCGGCGCTGCTCTTGGGAAGGCGGCAGCACGCCTACACCACCCTCGCGTTTGCCGCTGCGGTTATGGCGGCCCTCAACCCCGCCGTGCTGTGGGATGTGGGCTTTCAACTTTCGTTTGCCGCCACGTGGGGGCTGCTGCGCTTTGCCCAGCCCATGCAGGAAGCCGCCGCTCGCCTGCTTGCCCGCTGGGCTGAACCTGCTACCGCGCACCGCCTGGCCGCACCCCTGGGGGAATTTTTCCTCTTCACCCTCGCTGCCCAGATTGCCACCCTGCCCATCAGCGCCTACCACTTCCATCAGATTTCGCTGGTTTCTTTCTTTGCCAACCCCGCCATTTTGCCCGTGCAGGCGCCGCTAATGGTCGGCGCAGGCGCGGCTATGCTGCTTTCGCTGGTCTGGTTTCCACTGGGGAAGCCCCTCGCGTGGCTGGCCTGGCCGTTGGCGGCTTACACCATTCGGGCGGTGGAAGCCTTTGCCCGCTGGCCGGTGACCACGTGGGCGGTGGCGAATTTCGGCCTGGGCGGGGTGGCGGCCTATTATGCCCTGCTGGCGGGGGCGCTGGCGCTGTGGGCGCGGCGGGAAGCCGTGCGGGAGCGGCTGCGCGTTTCTGTGGCGCGGGTGGTGTGGCTGCCGGTGGGGGCGGTGGCCGCGGCGTTAGTGTGGCACGCAGCCCTGGCGCACCCCGACGGGCGGCTGCATGTGGTGTTGCTGCCCGTGGGCAACGGGGAGGCGCTGCTCGTGCGGTCGCCCACCGGGCGGGTGGCGCTGCTGGGCGGGGGCAGTCGCGGCACCGCGTTGGCTGAAGGGCTGGGGCGTTTCCTCGGCGCGGGTGAATTGCTGGATTGGTGGGTGGTGGGTTCGCCGCGGCAGGAAGCCACTGCCGCGCTGTTGACCGCCTTGCCTGCTTATCCCCCGCAGGCGGTGTTATGGGCCGGTCAGGCGAACATTTCTGCGGCAGCGCGCACCCTGCACGCCCGCCTGGAAGACGCCGGCATTCCCCTGACGGAAGCCCAGCCGGGGCAGGCGCTGTTGCTGGGCGGCGGGGCGCGCCTGGAGTTGCTCTCGACTTCGCCCCGCGGCGGCATTTTCCTGCTCACATGGCGCAATTTTCGGCTGCTGCTCCCCCTGGGGGCGGATTTCGAGACCTTGGAGACGCTGCAGGCACAGACCGACCGCCTGGCGCCGCTGAGCGGCCTGCTGCTGGCCGAAGGCGGCTATGCGCCCCTCAACCCGCCGGAGGTGGTCACTGCCCTTGCGCCCCGCTTCCTGCTGCTGAGTGTGCAGCCCGCCGACCCTGCCGGACGCCCCGACCTGTGGCTGCTGCAGGCGTTGCAGGATTACCCCCTGCTGCGCACCGACCACTGTGGCTGGGTCGAGATGACCACCGACGGCGAGCGGCTGTGGGTGCAGACCGGGCGCCTGTGCGGGGCTGCGGGGACGAAGTGAGGCAATACGGCTGTCACAACCGCTCCCGCTGCAAAAGACAGTGCCAGGTTGTTTTCGCCAAAAGGCGCACAGGGTGTTGATTCGGATGGGATAAAACAGGGTTGTGGGTTGTCTCCCTTGTGTTGGGTTTTGGGCATTCAAGGGTACCAAGTCCCATCGTTTTTACAGAAAATGTTTGCACTATTGCTATGGCCGAGGGTGCGACTTCAGAGCCTATCCGAAAAATCCATCGTACCCGCGGCTCTCCTTTCTCGGCGGGGACGCCGATCTCCCCTTCCCCCAAGGAGCCTCGCTACCGCTCGGCCAGGGCGGGGGTTAGGGAGATCAGCAGAAGGGGCGTCGCCGCAAAGCAACGCATCGTACAGCCAGCCCACCGTTTTTTCGGATAGATTCTTAGATCAGTACCGTTGATCTTGCTGCAGGAGACAACTATGAACGCAATTTTTTTTGCCAGGCGAGTTCGTTTCGTCTTGATTGTTGCGATACTGTTATCTGTGGTAGTAGGTAGCACTCAAATTTTCTTCAACCATTCAGGCGAGTTTCGTATTAGCCAGACCTGCTTATCCCTCGCCGAGGAGGGTAACACAGATTTAGACACTGAAGGTTCGATCTGGTACGAGGAAGACTATATTCTGGGTGCGGGTCGCTTTGGGTTGCATTGGATAGGCAATACGGAATCGGAAGCCGGAACCCTTCCGGTCAGTTCTACCTCAAGATTGTATATCTCGCCGGATGGCAAAGAGATTTTGTTCTATGGATATGAAGAAGGCATGGACATTCTCGATGCGCAGATATATCATCTTTTTGAAGATAAAAGCTATGAAGTTACCAACATCAAACGAATGGGCGAGTTGCCTGTTTGGACTGAGGATAATAAAACTTTAGGAACCGATTGGGATTTCCACGAGAACCGCATTTCCGTCATCGTCACCGACATCGACACGGGGACGGCCACCCGGTATGACCACTACGATGGGGGCATGTCCAGCGAGCCCATGGCGAAAGTCGGCCGCAATGGCCTGCTGGCCTCTCTTTGTGCTAACCATTTCGAAGCACACATCGTGGTGTACGATATCTGGAACGACCGCGAGGTCGCCCAGTACAAGAATATAAGCTACGGGGTAAGGCCCTCATGGTATGGTTTCCTGCTCAACCCGGAAGGCACGCGCATTTTGGCCATTTCCTCGCTGTGGGGTGAGGAATATGACGGCAAGCAGCAAGAACTGTTTGAGGTGGAGATAGGGAAAGCGCCGGTGCAGGTCACGAATTTTCACGCGAAGCACCCATATTTCCTGATTTATGATTTGAATTTTGGCGGTCAACGGTGGTCGCCGGACAACCGCTGGGTGGTTATCAAGGCTATACCGTCTGAAACCCGGGAGATCAATGAGATCACGGCCACAAAAGTCTTGTTTCTGGTCGATTTGAAGAACAAAGTGGCCTATCCGTTTTGTGAACCTACGGACGGTTTTGAACACGTGGCCTGGTCGCCGGATAGCCGGTTTTTTGCCCTGTCCATCAAGGACAAGTTGTGGGTCGTTGAGCCGACGACGAAGAAAAGCCGCTTGCTGCTCGAGCGCCCCGGTATCCCCCTTCAAGTGCTTGGGTGGACGAGCCCTTGACGATATTCCCCCTTGCCCTCTCTTGCTCCCCCCGCGCCCCGACACACATCCTTGTAGATCGGGACGCCGTCCCGCCCTACCTGCTTGGCTTGGCGGCATTGGCATCATTTTGGGGCCCTCGGTGCCCAAAAATCCGTGCTTATTCGTAATTGTCTGCGTTCATCCGCAACCCGTTTTCCCAAGGGCATCCAAATCGGTTCCTACGAGGGGATTTGCCCATGACATGGCTTGTTGTGCTGTTTCTTGTGATCGGTCTTGCTATGGGCGTTCATGTGCAAATATGTGCAATATCCGGGCAGGGACATTGGGCAAGGGTTTTTGCAGAGTTCTTGCTTTCTATGATTTTGCTAGGAATGGCTGCTTTCCTTGGCATTTTAGGCAACGGCTTGGCAACTTTGGCAGATGTCAGCCCCCTTTTTCTCGTGTATTTTCTAGACATTATCACGATTAAAAAGAGAAAGAGGGGTATCCTCTTCAAACTGTTAGCGGCAGATTTGAAAGGAAGCCCCTCCAATGACCAATTATGCCACAC
>JALVOR010000136.1 GCA_027026295.1 Anaerolineales bacterium
GGGGTGGGGGAGCGATGTGCCAGTGGGTAGAGGGGGGCATGAGTGTATTCATCCCATCAAGTAAGAGCAATCTAACGAGGACTCGCGAAGATAACTACGCCAGAAGGACTGGTACCCGTACATCGGCAAATCCTTCGCGTGGACAAACGCCAGGAAGTGCGCCGTCATGCCCTCCCAGAAACAGGGGGAAGCACCCCAAATCGCCCGCTTGGGAAATCCAGCACGATGGTATGCTCAAGAAATGGCGCATTGCCAATAATGCCTATCATATCATGGTGGGAAAAGAAGTCCCGCCACATTTCTTCCTCGTTGTAATGCACCGTCTGCAATGGGAGCACCATTCCGCCCAAGCGCACTTGCGCCTTGAGCGAGCCTCCTGATATCTTTTTGGTTTCCCCCCAGGCAGTGATGGACAGCGTATGAGTTACATTTCCCTTGCTCAACCGCAACCACTGGGAAGCGTCGGTAAGCAGTTCGAAAATGCTGCTGCCTGTATCAAACATAGCCTGTCGGGGGTGCCCGTCCACCTCGACCTCAATCACGATATGCCCTTGATCGGTAAGCCGAAGCGATGTCCAGTGAGCAGCCTTTTCCCAGGGCGCAGGAAGGCGTTCCAGGCGAGCAAGGCGCTGGGCGGGGAAATCTACCGCCAGGATATGCTCCCGCACAAAGTCGGCCCCAATGGTGCCGAGCACCGGTTTTCCATCGGGCAGGGTGTCTTCGTCGCCAAAATCGCGGTACCAGGCAACGGGCATGATCTGCCACGGCCCCACGCGCAGCGGAAGGTCAAGCAAAGGGGCCTCCTTCCCATTGATGATGGCGTGCCGTTCTTGCTGCCGAAAGCGCATGAGCGACGCCTTTTGCTCAGCGGTAAATGCCTCAGCATAAAGCATGGTGGTGGGCGCGCCCAGGTCAAATTGGAACCACCCTTGCAAATCATCCAGAGCAGGCAAAGTAGCCAACAAATACATCACCGCATGGGGGAAATACCTTCCCCCGAGATCGGCGCCTTGCCAGTGAAAATTTTGCCAGGGAATCGCAGACTCCGTCATGTTCTCTTACCTCCGAGTCATGCCATCAAGAGGCCGCACCATTGCCAGGGCCCCCACCAGCCCCGCGTCGTCGCCCAAGGCGGCGGTGGTCAGCGTCAGGCCGTCCAGGTAAGCGGGTGTCATCACGTGGCTGCGCAGCGCGTCTTCCAATGGGCGCAGCAGCACGTCGCCGGCCTGCACCACCCCGCCGCCCAAAATGACCGCCTCGGGGTTGAAAACGTGCAGGAAACCGGCCAAAGCCCGGCCCAGGTGGGTTCCTGCTTCGGCGAAGATGCGCCGCGCCAGCGGGTCGCCGGCCTGTGCAGCCGCGGCCACGTCCGCGGCGGTGGGCGCGTGGGGCAGCGCGGCCAAGGCAGAGGCTTCCCCCGCGGCTAACGCCTTTGCCGCCATACGGGCAATGGCGGTGCCCGAGGCCACGGCTTCCAGATGCCCGCGCTGGCCGCAGCCGCACAGGGGGCCGTCGGGCGCCACGGTCACGTGCCCAAGTTCCGCGGCCAAGCCGCGCCCGCCGTGTAACAGGCGGTCGTTCACGATCACGCCCGCGCCGATGCCCGTGCTGATGGTGAGGTAGAGCAGGTGGTGATGGCCGCGGCCCGCGCCGTAGCGCCATTCGCCTAAGGCGGCTAAGTTGGCGTCGTTGTCCACTTTCACGGGCACACCCAACGCCTGCGCAAGATAATCTACCAA
>JALVOR010000137.1:0-2476 GCA_027026295.1 Anaerolineales bacterium
ATGCTGGAGCGCGGCGTCTATCTTGCTCCTTCGCAGTACGAGGCCGGTTTCATGAGCCTTGCGCACGACGAGGCGGCCATTGACGCCACGGTTGAAGCCGCGCGGGAGGCGTTCGAGGCGGGGTGATTGCGGCTCCTCTGTCAAAAACTTGACCCTTCCCGCCCCCTCTGGTAAAATCTTGCCCGCTCGCCCCCATCGTCTAGTGGCCCAGGACGTGGCCCTCTCAAGGCCAAAACCGGGGTTCGAACCCCCGTGGGGGCACAAGAAACAGGCGAGGTCATCACGACCTCGCCTGTTTACGTTTCAAGTTTCGTAGCGGCTAAAGTTGAAAACCCTCTCGAGCAGGGATGATTTTGTAATGATAGTCAGTGACGTAATCCATCAGTTGTTTTTCCAGATGTTTCCAAGCATCGGAAGCCAAAATATGGCGGGCAGCCTCGCGAGAAGGCACCAACGCCGCAGCCAGCACTTGCGGCCCCTCGCCATAGGCGGTAAACCACGCATCGGGGGGGTGTAAACCGAGACGCTGCATTCCCGGAAGGAATTGCTTGACGAGGAATTCGAAGTACTCGCGGTCCTTGTTTGCCCGAATGTTCCATGTCATCAATACTTTGACTTCCACACCAACCTCCTTGGGGCAAGGGGTCAGGCAGCGTTGGCGTTGTTCAGCACCACTATCTGTAACTCGGTAGGGATGCTGGAAGCACTCACCTTCAGGGAATCCCGCGGTTCGGTGTTTTCCACGCCCATTTCTTTAAGAAATCTGCTCAATGGCGCCAGGTCTGTCTTGCTGCCGGGCAGGCGGTAATGCATGGGCACCACAATGGCGGGTTCCAGCAGGCTGATGACCTCGGCAGCCTGGGCTGCATTGAGCGCCCCGCCGCCTCCCACAGGCACTAACGCCACATCCACCGCACCCAGGGCTTCGATTTCCGATTGAGTAGGCACGTGTTGCAGGTTGCCCAGGTGCGCCACGGTCACGCCATCGTAGTCGAACAGGCATACCAGGTTGCGCTTCGTGGCTGCTTCGCGTTTCTTCCCGTTGGTGCGGATGGCAGTAATAAACACGCCACCAATTTCATATTCACCAGGACCGGTGATCACGCGTTGCACGCCTTTGACGGCTTTGAGGTAATTATGGCCGGGAGCATCGTGGCTGATGGTCACAACATCGGCTTTGAGTTTGAGGGGAGACAAACCGGTTTCTGCCGGGTCATAGGGGTCGGCAACCACGGCGATCATACGCCGTTGGGTCAGGCGGAAACAGGAATGGCCGTACCAGGTGATTTCCATGAAGCCTCCTCGGGAATCTGTCGGTGAGATTATACCATTTCAGCCCTGCAGGGAAACCGCGAAAATTTACACCAGCGGCCTTTTGGCAGGCATGCCTGGGCGGCGAGGATAGCGGGCAGGCGTCGCCGCTACCTTGTGAACGACCACCAGGTGATGGGTTTCAGCAATGCCGGGCAGTTCCACTGACTCGATTTTCTCCAGTTTTCCCCCCAGAATTTGCAGGGCGCGGGCGGCTTCCTGGGCTTCACGAGGGGCGGTTTCCCCTTTTTGCGCCAGCATGTATCCATCCAGCCGCACCAGGGGCAGCAGATATTCTGCAAGAATGGGTAGTCGCGCCACGGCACGCGCCATCGCCCAATCATAAGCCTCGCGATGGCCTTCCTGTTGCCCGACTTCTTCGGCGCGAGCGGCCAACACTTCGACGTTTTCCAGTGCGAGGGTTTCGGCGATGTGGCGGCAAAAATCTGCCTTCTTGCCCACAGATTCCACTAAGGTGAGACGCACAGTGGGGCAAGCGATTTTGAGCACCAGGCCGGGGAAGCCCGCACCGGTGCCGACATCCACCACCCGCTGGCCGCTCAGGCAACCGGTAACCCGCAGCACGCTGAGGGAATCCAAAAAATGCTTGCTGAGCATCTGCTCGGGGTCGCGAATGGCGGTCAGGTTGATGCGTTGATTCCACGTCATCAGTTCCTGCCGATAGTGCTCAAACGCCTCGCTTTGTTGTGGGGTAAGGTGCAACCCTAACCACTCTTGCGCCCAATGTGCCAGTTTGTACATTGTTTTGTCCGTTTGCTGGGCAAGTGCTTTCTGATGCTTTCGTCTTACGAAAACAGCCCCGAGCGCGCGGGCACAGGGCTGTTGTTCGGCAGACAAAGGCACGCGCCTTTGGGTGGCAAGCACCAAAGACGCAGTAACATTTGGAGGTGTATTACGAGGCGTTCTGTTGGGGGCGAGAGCGCTTGTAGCGGTAAGTAATGCGCCCGCGACTCAAATCGTAGGGTGACATTTCTACCCGCACCCGGTCACCCAGCAGAATGCGAATGTAGTATTTGCGCATTTTGCCGGAAAGATAGGCCAAAATTTCGTGGCCATTATCCAGGCGCACTTTGAACTGTGTGCCGGGCAAAGCCTCGATGATTGTGCCTTCGACTTCAATGTTGGCGCCGTTGGTTAATTGCAG
>JALVOR010000137.1:2486-3309 GCA_027026295.1 Anaerolineales bacterium
GCCATTGGCTAACACCTCCAAATGTTGGGCATTAGCGACCGCGCTGGCGTTCCTGAATCTTGCGCACGCGCCGCCGCATCCGCCGAATTGCCTTTTTCTTTTGCATTCGGTTGAGTTCACTCTTTGAGACGTACCAACGCTTGCGCCGTACTGCACTCAGAATGCCGCTCTTGGCAATCTGCTTGCGGAAACGCCGCAGCAGTTGTTCCGACGTCTCATTCGGGCGTAAAACCACGCTAACCGGCAAAGGTCTCACCTCCCTTCTGTTTAAGTTTTTCACAATGGCGATAAAAAAACTCGGCTGCGTCCTTGCAAAACGCTGCCGAGTGGTTGAACGGAAACAACGGGGTTAGCACAACCGAAACGCCATCATGAGCAATTACTCCTGAGAAAGACCTCAGCCTTTGGACGCAGGCGAATTATACACCTATGCGTAACGAATTGACAAGTTTTTGAGGTGAATTGCTCGTTATTGCCCAACGAGCGCAAATTCTGTGGGGTACAATAAACATACACTCCAGCCCCCAGGAGGCACTTTATGACACCCACAGGAAACCTTGCGGGGATTTACGCCGCTGCCGTCACGCCCGTCAACACTGAAGGGAAACCTGTCCTCGACGACATACCTGCTTTGCTTGCCTTCCTCGCCGCGCGCGGCTGCCACGGCGCGCTCATCTTGGGCACCACGGGCGAAGGGCCTTCGTTTTCGCCCGCAGAGCGCCTGGCCATCATGGAAGCCGCCGCCCGCGTGCGGGAAACCGTGCCCGATTTTCGCCTCTTCGCGGGCACGGGCACGCCCAGCCTCACCGAAACCGCGGACTTG
>JALVOR010000137.1:3319-5548 GCA_027026295.1 Anaerolineales bacterium
CCGTATTATTTCCGCACCGCGAGCGAGGAAGGGCTGTTCCGCTGGTTTGCCGCGCTGCTGGAAAGCGCGGTGCCCGCGGACGGCGCGCTGTTCGGCTACCACATCCCGCAGGTGTCGGGCGTGGGGCTTTCCCTTGACCTGCTTGCCCGCCTGCGCGACGGCTTCCCCAACTTCGTGGGCATCAAAGACTCCACCGGCGACCCCGCGCACGCGGAGGCATTGGGCGCGCGCTTTGGCGACGACTTGCTGGTGCTGAACGGCAACGACCGGTTGCTCTCCCATGCACTTGCCAACCATGCCGGCGGCGCGATCACCGCGCTCGCCAACCTCGCCTCGCCGTTTGCCCGCCGCGTGTGGGATGCCCACCAGCGCGGGGAAGCCGACATCGCCGCGCAAGCCACCCTCAACGCGGCCCGCGACGCGCTGGAGGCTTTCCCGCCCTTTGGCCCCACGGTCAAGGTGCTGCTGCACAGGCTGTACGATTTCCCCGCATGGGCTGTACGCCCGCCGTTGCTGCCCCTCGCGGCTGACAAAGCCGCCGAGGCCGCGCGGGCGATGAAAGCGGCGCTAAAAACCACAGAAAACACAGATTGATACGGTCAAATTGTAACTGTTCAGCGTAAACAAAAGAGAAACCCCAATTACGCAGACGGAAAAACACAGAAGACACAGAGAAGGCACAGAAAACACAGAAGTTTACTTTGCATTGCGCGCGTTTGTTGGCGGTACGCTGTCTTGCCTTCCTCGGGCTGGGCGGGATTGGTATTTCGCCCTGCGAGGCTCTCAAATCCGCGGCTATCCGTAATTATCCGCGTTCATCCGCGGCCTATTTTCCCAAGTCTGTGTCTTTAGACTGTCGGCGGTTGCTTTACGCACCAGTTGACCAGGTAACGAATCACGAATTCCCCCGCATCCATGTGGCCTGACTGGCACTTCCGTTACCCTTTCCGCAAATACCAGCGCCTCATTCTCAACGAAATCGAGGATGTGGTAGACACCCCGCGTGACGACCGCCGCTATCACCTCGTCGCGCCGCCCGGCTCCGGCAAAACCGTCGTGGGGCTGGAACTCATCCGCCGTTTTGGGCGGCCGGCGCTGGTTTTGGCGCCCACCACCACCATCCAGATGCAATGGCGGGAGCAAGCGCGCCTCTTTTTGTCGGCCGACACCGGCATAGACCAATGGGTGAGCACCGACCCCGACCGCCTCGCCCCTGTGACCGTGCTGACCTACCAGCGGCTGGCTGTGCAAGACCCGAAGCAACCTTTCGCCCGTGCCGCGGCCCACAAAGCCTGGGCTGAAAGCCTGGTGACCCAAGGGCAGGCCGCCAATGCCGAAGCAGCAGAAGCCTACCTCGCCCGGTTGGCTTCCCAGAACCCCGATGCCTACCAGCGCGAACTCCGCCGCCGCTACCCGGCCATCAAACGCCGCCTGCTGCGCGCCGACCCTGCGGACGTCGCCCGCTTCCTCCACCCCAACGCCCTTGCCCTCATCCAGAACCTCGTCGCCCACGGCCTCGGCACGATCGTGCTGGACGAATGCCACCACCTGCTGGATTACTGGGCTGTGGTGCTGCGCTACCTCATCGCCCAACTGGAAAATCCGCGCGTCGTCGGCCTGACCGCGACCCTGCCCAGCCCCGAAGACGATTTCGCCTACGAAAATTACACCATCCTCTTGGGCGAAGTGGATTTCGAAATTCCCACACCCGCAGTGGTCAAGGAAGGCAACCTCGCACCCTACCGCTCCTTGGTCTATTTCACCGCTCCTACCGCCGAGGAAAGCGCCTACCTGAAGCATGTGGAAGACCATTTCGAGCAGGTCAGCCATCAGGTGCTGGAAAGCGACCACTTCCTCGGCTGGCTGGCGCCCCTGCTCACCGAAACGTGGCAACAGGAAACCGACGAAAACCCCACCTTCGCCCTGGCAGGGCTGCGCTGGCTGTATGTGCGCCAGGCGTTACCGCCCCAGGTGCCCGTGCCCGAACAGGCGCTTCAGCCGCCTACCATCGACGACCAACTCGTGCTGCTGGAACAGTACGCCCTGCGCCGCCTGCTGCCTTCGGACGACCCCGAAGACCACCGCCGCTATCAGGAACTGCGCCGCCTGCTGCGTCCCCTGGGCTTCACCCTCACCGCCCGCGGCCTGCGGCAGGGGCGCACCCCCGGCGATCTGGTGCTCTCGTTTTCCCTCAACAAAACCCGCGCCGTGGCCGACATCCTGCGCCAC
>JALVOR010000138.1 GCA_027026295.1 Anaerolineales bacterium
TAAGCGGTCGGCTTCCTCTTCGATGACTTCCAGGCTTTCCTGCACCACCGCGGTATCCAGGCGCATATCGTCGCGGCGGAGGGTGCTCACATAGCCCTTGATGAGGGCGATGGGGGTCTTCAACTCGTGGCTGACGATGGAGATGAAGGTGGATTTGAGTTCCTCGGCTTCGCGGAAATGGGTGATGTCGCGCACGGTGGCGATGATGTTGAGCAGCGCGCCTTCGGGGGAAGCCAGCGGGGCGTAGGTGATGCCCACGGGGATGGGCGGACGCCCGTCGGCGCGCATCAGGTCGCCCTGCACGTAGAGGGTGGCGTTGGAAGTCAGCGGCCAGCCCCCGGCTTCGGCGGTTTCCAGCGGGAAGCCCTGCTCGACACGCTCCCAGCGGATGATTTCTTCGTGCTTGCGCCCCCGAATGGCGGTGCGGTCGGCACCGTAGAGGCGGGCGAAGGCCGGGTTGCAGCGTTCAACGGTGTGGTCGGGGGCGAGGATGAACATGCCATCGGCCACGGCGTCGAGGAGGGCGTCGAGGCGGTGCTTTTCGTGCCGCACCTGCTGGTAAAGTTGGGCGTTCCGCACCGCGATGGCGGCCTGGTCGGCAAAACTTTGCAGCAGCAGGCGGTCGTCGGCGGAAAACACGCCCGCGTAGCCGCGGAAGATGAAGATGACGCCGATGACCTGCTGGTGAAAGATCAGCGGCAGCCCGACCCCGCTCAACAGCCCCAGGCTGGCGGCGCGGGTAACGGCTTCCAGGCGGCGGTAGACTTCGGGAAGTTCGTAGTTGGTGGCGTCATCGTGCAAAGGCACATCGGCAAGCAGCGATTCCACATGCTTCAGGAAAACGCCGGGGATGCCGTGCGCCGCGGCCACTGCCCAGCCACTGGGTTCGGAACGCAACGCGATCAACCCCGCCTGCCCTGCTAACATTTCGACGGCAAAGCGCAGAATTTGCGTTAGCAGTTTGTCCAGGTCGAGTTCCTGGGTGAGAGCGCGGGTGATTTCTAACAGGTAATCGCGTTGGTGAATGCGGAAGTCGGGGAGCATGGGGGCTGAGCCTTGCGGGGCACAGGAGGGGCGAGGGCGCAGGGGCGGCCCACGCCGCCTCTGAAGCGGTTTACGCCAGGTCTTGCTCGGCCAGGCGGATGGCTTCTTCGAAAATTGCCAGCCCTTCGTCCATCAGGGCGCGGTCGATGACCAAAGGCGGGGCAATGCGCACGGTGCTCTTGCCGCAGCCCATCATCAGCGCGCCAAGGCGGAAGGCGTAGCCGATGATCTTGTCGCGCATTTCGGTGTGGTAGGCGCGGCTTTCGGGGTCGCGCACGAAGTCGATGCCAATCATCAAGCCCTTGCCGCGAATCTGGCCGATGTTGGGGTGTCGGGCGGCGATTTCGTGCAGTTTTTCCAGCGCGTAAGCGCCCATTTCGGCGGCGTTTTGCAGCAGTTCCGACTCGATGAGGTCAATGGTCGCTAATGCAGCCGCCGAGGCGACGGGGTTGCCGCCGTAGGTGTTGCCGTGGGCGCCCGCAGGCCAGGTTTCCATGATGTGCTTGCGCCCGATGATGGCGCCCAAGGGCATGCCTGAAGCGATGCCCTTGGCAGTGCACACGATGTCGGGTTCCACGCCCCAGTGTTGAATGGCCCACCACTTGCCGGTGCGCCCCATGCCGGCCTGTACTTCGTCGTCGATGAGCAGAATGCCATGCCTGTCGCACAGTTTCCGCAGG
>JALVOR010000139.1 GCA_027026295.1 Anaerolineales bacterium
GTCTTCCAGCAGCAGCCCCAACGCATCCCACGGGATGGCTTCGGGAGGCTCGAAGCCAACGACGCTCGCGGGCGTGAGTTGGCCTGTGTCCTGGTTGTATTGTGCCAGCAGCACGGCGTCGAAGCCGGTGATGTCGCGAATGATGGCGGTGAAGCGGTTGAGCGCTTGGGCGATGTCGGTCAGCGGCGGGTTGTTCTGCAGGAAGCCCTGCAACCGCTGCAAGGCGTGGGCTTTGCGTTGCAGGTCGAGGTTTTCCTGGAACAGTTCGTGGGTGTGCAGCGCGTTGCCGAGGATGGCCGCGATGTGTTGTGCCAGCAGGCGGGCGAAATGCCGCCGGGCGCCGGTGAAGTGGTTGGGCGAAGATGAGTGCAGGTGAATCACGCCCACCACGGTTTCGCGAAAGCGCAGCGGGATGGAAAGCGACGAGCGCACGCCTTCGTGCGGCGGCGGGATGGTGGTGACGCGGTAGTCGTCCACTTCCTTGAGGCCGCCCTGGCGGATGGCTTCCTCATCCAGCGGGTGTATATGGGCGGTGCAAGGCCCGCCCGCATGGTGAAGCACCTGCCAGCCTGCATCTTCCTGCGGTTTTACAATCAGGGTATGGCCGCAATCGGCTTTGGTGAGGGCCGTGACCTGCTGATGCGCGTATTCGAGAAGTTGTTCCAGCGACGAAAAGGCGGCCAGTTCGCGGGTCAGGCGGGTGAGGGTGCTCAGGCGCTCCACTTGCTCGCGCAGGGCTTCGTCGCTGCGGGAAAGCAGGCGGTCGCGTTCGAGGGCGATAGCCATTTGCGCTGCAGTGGCAGCCGCAAGTTGCAGGTCGTTGCGGTCGAAATGTCCGATATTGGGGTGGCCGAGGATGAGTTCGCCGAGGCTTTCGCCGTGGGCTTGCAGGGGGACGACCAGCGCCGAGTGGACGTCGGGCAGAGATTCCAGGACATGTTGGTAACTCGCTGCCACGCGTTTGTCTGTCTGCACATCGCTGGAAAGGAAGGGGCGGGCGGTGCGGGTTACGGTGAGGTGGAAATCGGGCTGCTGGGCGTTGATGGTGCCGATGGCAATGACCCGGTCGGGGGTAATGCCGTAGAGCGAAGGCACATGGGGGGTAAGGGTGGTCTGTTCTTCGTCCAGCAGCAGCGCGGCGGCGTAGCGGGCATCTACCAGACGGGCCAGTTCGGGCAGTGAGAAGCGCAGCACCTCGTCTACATTTGCCGGCGAAGCCGTCAGGCTGGCGATGCGGCGCAGGGCTTCGGCGCGCTGGGCGCGCTCGCGGGCTTCCTGGAAGAGCACGGCGTTTTCCAGCAGCGGCACAACCTGGGCTGCCACCAGCGTAAGCACATGCAGGTCTTCGTCGGTGAAGGGGGTGCCGTCGGGTTTGTTGGCAGTTTGCAGGAAACCGAGGAAGCGTACGCCCGCCGTGAGGGGGTAAAGCACGCTGGCATGGATGCCAGCGGCGCGCGCGAGGTCGGCAAGCCCCAAAGTCTGCCATGTCGGGTCGTCGGGGGCTTCTGTGGTGACAATCGGTTCGCCGTTCAGGATGATGGCTTCTGCCTTGCTGCCGGCGGGAATGCGGGCGCGGTAATTTTCCACGAAGCCTTCGGGCAGGCCGACGAAGGGCCATTGGGCGGTCAGGGTGTGATGCACTTCGTCGTAGAGCAGAAAGCCGACCACTTGCGCCGAAGTCAGGGGGTGGATGTTCTCCAGAATACGCCCCACGAGTTCCCGGACATCTTTCAAGCCGCTGACTGCACTGGCGACATTGGCAAGGCTGCTGAGTTCCCGCAAGCGGTGCTGAAGTTCGCTGATTTGGCGGGCGTTGTATGCCGCGATGCCCACCTGCCCGGCAATCAGTTTCAGAAATTCCAGGTCGGGTTCAGCATACACGCCCGCGGTGAACGAGGCGGTTTCCAGCACGCCGACGACGTTGTCGTTGACGATCAGGGGCACGCCCATGTATGCCCGCACAGGGTAGCGGCGGCGGTTGAGGGGCAGCAGGGCGGGCGCTTCGGCGTCCAGGTCGGCAATGCGAAGCGGGCGTTTTTCCCGCACGATGTGGGCGGTTAAAGTTTCTTCGGTTGCGACGTCGCTTTCACCGGGGAGGAGGGCTTTTTCTTCAGCGCCTACGAAATAGTAAGGCTCCAGGCGCTGTTGGGTGCTGTTCCAGAAGGTGATAGAAATGACATCGGAAGGGAGGACGCGATCAATGGCTTCGGCGATGGCTTGCAGGGCGTCGGGAAGGTTTTCGTGCGCGCTGGCGCTTTGTGCCATTTCGACGAAAACCTGCAGCGCTTCGAGGGTGGGTGTGTTGACTTGCTGGCCGGTTTCATCGGAAGGCAACAATTGCAGCGGGCGCAGGGCAACGATGGTGGCGAGTTCGTTGTAGTAGGGAATAGTGTAGGAAACCGCTTCGACCGCGCGGGTGGCAAGGGTGAGGCGGGCCCGCCCCGGCACGGCGCACAGGCGCACGAATTCGTCGGCAGGGCGCAGGCGGTGGGTGAGATATTCCAGCGAGGGCTGGTCGGTGGGCAGCAATCCGAACCATTCTCGCGCCCGGGCGTTGAGGTAGCGCACGCGCCCGCCGGAAAGCACCAGGATGACGGCTTCCTGGGCTTGCTCTTCCGAAGCCTTCAGAAATTCGGCAGGCAGGGGCGCGGTCAGCGCTGTGCCTTCCTGCGTTGCGGTTTCAGCCAGACGCGCGAAACCGCGGGCAAGCATGAGCAAACTCACACCTACCAGCGAAAGCACAATACCCCAGGCAACGATATGCAACATAAGGAACCTGTTTGGGTCTCAATCGCCCGCTGTGGTTACCCCTCGCTGGCGGGGGAATCCTTGCGGCGGGCTTCTGCTGCCAGTTCGGTGATTTCACGGATGTCGGCGAACGTGTATTGGGAGGGCGAAACGATGCCCATGGAAAGGGTCATCAGCGGCACCTGTTTCTGGGCGCCGTTTTCTTCCACGGTGATGTAGCCCTGTTCGCGATCCATGAAGTTGTAATGGCTTTGCACTTCTTCGGCGAAACGCTCTTTGAGGCGGGCGCGAATGGCGGGGGCGGCTTCCTCGGTGGTGATGAGCACGAAGTTTTCGTCGCCGGGGTGGCCGATGAAGTCTTCGGGGGTGCCGAGTTCGTCCACGACTTCGTTGAGCAGCATGGCGGTGAAACGCAGCACGTCGTTGGCCGCCACGAAGCCATAGACCTCGCGAAAGGCGTCGTAGTAGTTGATGCGAATGTCCATCAACGCCCAGCCTTCCTTGCGGATGATGCGGCGCAGTTGTTCTTCGATGAGCCGCCCGGCAGGCAGGCCGGAGCGCGGGTCGGTGAGGCTTTCCCGCTCGGCGCGCCGAATGGCGTTTTGTACCCGCAGGCGCAGTTCTTCGATGTCGAAAGGCTTGGTGATGTAGTCGTCCGCGCCGAGTTCCAGCCCCTGCAGGCGGTCGCTGCGCTCATCCTTCTGGGTGAGGAAGATCACCGGAATGTGGCTGGTGCGGATGCTGGTGCGCAGGCGGCGGCAGACTTCGTAGCCGTCGATGTCCGGCAGCATGATGTCGAGCACGATGAGGTGCGGCATGCTCTGCCGGGTCTTTTCCAGCGCGTCGGAGCCTCGAGGGGCGATTTCCACCTCGTAGCCCTGGCTGGAAAAATAGATCTGGAGCATGTTGGCGATGTCGAGGTCGTCTTCGACTACTAAGATGCGAGCTTTACTCATAGACTTACCTCCCCGCCCGCTGTGCCCGCCGCCGTTGGGCTGCAGCGCGCACTCGGGCAATGTGTTCTGCGGTCACCGGCTTTTCGAAAGACCGAAAACCGCTGAGGTGGAAACCGTGTTTGCCTGCAATATGTGCAATTTCTTCTACCCGAGACAGGGAAAGTTCCTTGCCCACGGTGTAATCTTCGAAGCGCCCTTCCAGGGCAAGCGCCATGGTCTCTGCCATGCAGGCGTAGGCTTTCCCTGGCGGGAAGCCGAAGTCAAAATGGAAATCGACCGGGCCGGGAACTTCGACCATGCCGCCGTCGATGACGAGCACATCATCGCGCACGGCGGCGACTTGTGCCGAAACATCCCGCGGGCGGGCAACGTCGCACACCACGCTGCCCGGCTGGAGGTATTCCGGTTCGACCACGGCATCCAGCGCGCTGGTGACTGTCAGCACCAGTTGGGCGTGTTGCAGGTCGCGGATGTCGGTGCTGGTTTTGAGGCGCGCCTGCCCGCTGTAGGCGGCGATGTATTCCCGCACGGCATCCAATGCGTGTTGCCGCCTTCCAATTAAGTATACCTCACCTGCTTCCCGGGCAAGCAGCGCAGCGGATACTTTTCCGATGGCGCCGGTGGCGCCCACCACCGCGGCGGTGGCGTGTGCCATTTCGATGCCCATCTGCCGGGCGGCTTCCCGAATGGCATCGACGGCAATGGCGACGGTGTAGGAATCGCCGGTGGTGACGGGGATATCCAGCGCTTTGGCAATGGTTACGCCGCCGTCGCCTACCACCGAGGTGAAAGCGCCCAGGCCGAGGATGTCTGCGCCCAGCCGCTCTGCCATGCGGCCGGTCTGGATGATTTTGCGGTAAACCGCCCGTTCGGGCAGTTCCAGCATGCGCCGCGGGGTGTAGGGGCAGGCGACGAACCAGCCTTTGATTTCCTTGCCCGTAGCCCGGGAGACAATGCCCGTGATTTCCGAGATATAGACCGGCGGGAAGAAGGTCGAAAAGAGGTCAATTTGCCGCTCGGTGAGCACACGCCCCAGAAGGGGAAACTTGCGGCTGACATCGCGTTTGGGGTCGATGGGGTGGATGATGAAAGCAAAAGAGTCCATAGGGACGGTGTCGCTGTATGGGCGTTACCAGGAGTGCGAATTTTGTTCGCCGGGGCGAGGGTAAAGGCGCGGGTGACGGTGCCCGCCGCGCATGTGGTGGTGGTCGCTTTCTTCGTAGGGCACATCTTTCATAATCACCCGCCGCTCGGGTGAGGCAGCCAGCACGACGTCCGACTCGATCATTCGGGCGGGGTAAATAATCAGGCCGGAGCCCAGGCGGCAGTTGTGTCCCACACAGCCGCCGAGCACCGGTCGGTTGGCGTCTTTCAGCATGCCGCGCCCGTCGCGCGCCTTGATTGGAGCGGAAATCAGGTTGAAATCGGTGAATGTTGAGCCTGCGCCAATGAAGGTGTTGCGTCCTACCACGCACATTTGCAAACAGGTGTTTTGCGCTACCATGCTGTTGTCCATCAGGGTGGTCATGAAGAGGGCAGCGCGAAAGGGCAGGAAAGCGCCGTCGCCCACCACGGAAAGCAGCAACTGGCAGCCCTGCGAAACGTTGACGTTGTCGCCAATGATGCAGTTGTCGATGACCGCGCCCGCACCGATGGTGACGTTGTCGCCGATGATGGTGGGGCCGTGGATGACGGCGGTGGGGTCAATGACCACATTGCGCCCGACTACCACCAGCGGTGAGGCCGAGAGCACCTGTTTACCCTCATACATGGCCGTTGCCAGAATCTTGAGTTTGAAGAAGGGGTCCTGGTTCAGCCGCGCCTCGAAGCGGGCCCCGCGGGCGAACACCCCGAAGATGACGTCGGCGACGAAAATGTGCACCCAACTGTCGATGGCGATCATCGCCCGCAGAGGCACCTGGAACACCAGGTCGCCTTGCTCGGTTGCCATGTAGGTGGGCACGTGGTAATAGCCGATTTCCCGTGCCAGCATGTCGATAACTACAGGTTCGGGTTCTTCGTTGGTTACCGTGCCGTTGGGGTAATACCACAAGTCGGCAAGATAGATATCGCCTTCTTTGGTATAGGAAACGGAGAGGGGGAGGGCGTGCTCGCGAAAAGCCGCGTCGTCAATGGAAAATGCCGCCCGGATGGCTCTGCCCCGCTTGCGTCCGGCTTCCAGGAAAGCCTGCAGGTAGAATTCGTCGAAGAAGAGGTTGTCGCGATAGACGATGGTTTCCTCGCGAATCGGGGGAAGGCGCTGGCCGGCGCGAATTTCGATTTCTCGCGAGGCGTAAGGGGTGAGGACGTCGCGCTGTGCCAGCCACAGCGGTTTGTTTTGAATGCGCAGGTCGCGGGCAGGCTCATTGAAAGGGGTAATGTGGCGGTCATCGTGCAAAATGATTTTGAGCATGGGAAACCCCTCTCGATCAGTGAAGCGGGCGCAGCGGGATGAACAGACTGACGCCCGGCGGTGGAGCATCCGGCTGGGGCTGAATGGCGAACAGGTGCCCGCCGCTCAGCCAGTAAAGCGCTTCCTGCAGGAAACCGACCCACGGGGTGCAGTTCTGCGGGGGAAAATCAGCGGCGGCGAAGGGGCATGTGGAAGCCTGCCACAACGCTCCTGCCGGGTGGGGCAAGACTTCCACGGGCGAGGCAAACCAGCGGGAAGCCAGCACACCCAACCGCGCCAATCCGGCGGGCATTTTGCGGGGCCAGGGCAGAAAGCGGAAATCGACGTCGCGAAAGCCGGCTTCTTCGGCGCTGAGGGGCAGCGCCTGGCGTGCGAAAGCGCGTCCGACGCGCAATCCTGCTCCCAACCCTGCGTTGCGGCCATAATGCCTGCACAGCCAATCCAGCAAGCCTTCCCACGGTGTAGCAGCCTCGGCGGTATGCAGCCATGTCTTCCCTTCGGCACCCAGAATTTCTACCACGGCATGCCGCCATGCCGCCGGGGCAATTTCTTCCAGAGTGGGGGCGGTTTTCGTCATTGTTGTCAATGTCAGGTTTCCGGTGCTATGTTTTCGTCGATGGGGCGGTCATCCAGAAAGGCGTGCAATTGCTGCATGAAGCGCTGGGGCTGGTCGAGCATGATGAAGTGCCCCGCGTTTTTGTAGCGGGCAATCTGGGCGTGGGGCACGCCTTGTTTGAGGGGAAGCCATTGGTTGGGATGGACGATGACGTCCTTGTTGCCGTACATGCCCATCACTGGCACTTTGATTTGGGGAAGGAAGGGGCGCAGGTCGGTGCGCCGCAGCGAGGCGATGCTGTAGAGGAAGGATTCCAGCGTGGTTTGCGAGAGGTCGCGGTTCATCATGTCATACCAGCGGGGGTCAGCGCATATCCAGCGCCCGGTGAGCCGCAGGCCCAGTTTGAGCAAAGACATCTGGTGATAGACCAGGAAAGCGATGCTGTGGTACCCTGCCAGTTTGAGGGGGAGCGAGAGTGAAGAGCCCACGATGGGCGAGCCGATCACGACCACGCGGCTGACCCGCTGGGGGTATTGGATGGCGACACTGAGCGAGACCGTGCCGCCCATGCTGTGGCCGACCAACGGTGCCTGTATGATGCCCAACTGTTCCATGAACTGGTCGACCAGGCTGACGAAGTCGGCGACGTCGTAGGAATCACGTTTTTTGCCCGATTCACCAAAGCCCCAGAAATCCAGGGCGTAAGCGCGATAGTGCTCCTTCAGGTAGGCCAGGGTTTCCTGCCAGACGCCCCAGGAGCCCAACCATCCATGGAGAAGGATGACCGGCTTGCCGCGGCCAAAAACTTCGTAATGAACAACGCCTTGGTCGGTGGTGATTGACGACACGATACGCCTCGTTGCCAGAATGCAGGTCAGGCAAGGGCGAGGCTATCATTGCCTCGCCCCACGTTGGCCTTGAGATTTTTCAGGGGTAATGTGCCGGAAGGCGGCGGCAGACACCGCTGCCCGGCGAGGCTCATTTTTGCCCCGCTTCGATTTCTTCCATGATGCTGAAGAGCAGTTCCAGCAGAACTTGCTTGACCGATTGTTTGTCGGTTGCCACACAGGGGAGTAATTTGACCTCAGGAGGCAGGCGGAGGGCGATGCGCATGTCGTCGATGTCCCATGCATCTTCCATATCTTGCTTGTTTGCAGCAACGACGTAAGGGGTAGGGGCGTAAGCGTGAAACGTTTCCAGAATGCCGCGGGCTTCGCGAAAGGTTTCCGGGCGGGTGCTGTCGACCAGCACGATGAACCCCAACATGCCTTCCGAGAGGATTTCCCACATGAAGTCGAATCGTCGCTGCCCCGGTGTGCCGAAGAGGTAGAGCACGAGGTCTTCGTCCACGGTGATGCGGCCAAAGTCCATCGCGACGGTGGTCGTTTCTTTGACCTTTTCCGCTTCGCTGGAGATTTTGCGCTCTGTGGCGACGACGTCGATTTCGCTTACCGTCTGGATGAAAGCGGTTTTGCCTGCATTGAAGGGGCCTGTTACCACGATTTTTACTGTCTGCATGGCATGATTCCTTGATAAGAGTAAGAAAAAGGACTGTGCGTTGGCTATCAGATGCCGCGAATGCGGGAAATGAGACGATTGACCAGCGACCGTTGTTCGTCCACCGATTTGCCCTCCAATGCGGTGTGGATGGGTTTGGGCGGCGGTGGCGGGGTTTCCAGTTCAGGCCGTACCAGTTCGACCAAGCCAGCCTGCAACAGGCCGTAAACAACCCGGCGGATTTCCAGGTCGTTCATTTTGGCGGCGCGAGCAATTTGGTTGATGGTGTTCTTGGGGTTGATGAATGACACGACCCGCCATTCCTCTATGCTCAGGTTGAGGTTGCGCAGGTTGGTGTTGGGACGGTCGGTGAATTTGAGCGCCATGTTCAGGTTGGGGATTTCGTTCTGGAGTTGTTCCCATTCACGCAGGCGGCGGGCGCCTTCAATGATCAGGTTTTCCAGACTAATGCGTGTGAGAATTCTGCCCGGAGGCGGCGGAGATTTGGTGTCGAATTCGAACAGCCCTTCTGCCCAGGCAAAGAGCCGCTTGATGACATCCACGTAGGCAGTTTGCACGCTCTGGAGGATTTCTTCCTGGGAGAGGTAGCCCGCGTTGACCAGCAGCAGCCCCAGGGATTTGTCGGTGGTTTTGCTGGCGCGAGCACGGATGGCTTTGTATTGGCTTGCCGAGATTTTCTTTTCGCGGTAAAGGACCGAGGCAAGGTCGTTAGGTTCGTGGCTGAGGGCGGCGAAAGCAAGACGTCCTTCCCGGAAATATATCAGGGCTTCGGCTTCGGTGCCACGAATGCGGAGCATCCCGGTTTTGCGGGCCAGGTTAATCAGGTTCAGCAGTTGTGTAATGGAAAAATCGCGCAGGTTTCCCTTGAGCGCCATAGCGGCTCCCGGCAGATGAAATGAGTGCCATGCGGGTTTCAAAGCAAGGTCGTAGGCGAATTATACTTGTAACCCTATGAAGCGTCAAATCGTGGGCTTCCAATTAAAGGCGGAATGCGGCTTGATGAAGCAGCCCCGCGATGCTTTGCTTCGCGGGGCTGTCCGGTTTCGGGGCTCAGAGTTCGAAAGCGCCGCCCGGTTCGAGGACGTGGGCTTTGGCGTTGGTTTCGCTTTCCACCCGCTTTGCCCACGCGTGGGGGTCTTGAGCAATCAGGGGCCAGGTGTTGTAGTGAATCGGGATGACGTGCTTGGGGCGGATGAATTGGACCGCTCGCAGGGCGTCGTCGGGGCCCATGGTGAAGTTGTCGCCGATGGGGAGCATGGCGAGGTCGATGCCTTCGTCGCCGATGAGCGTCATATCGCCAAACAGGCCGGTATCCTGGGCAAAGTAGAGTTTGAGGCCGTCGTTGGTGGTCAGCAAAATGCCCGCGGGGTTACCCCCGTAAGAGCCGTCGGGCAGGGCAGAGCCGTGCAGGGCAAGGGTAAGTTTGAGGTAGCCGAAGGGGTGCTTGAAGCCGCCGCCGAGATGCTGGGGGTGCACTTTTTCGGCCCCCTGGGCAGTCAGCCAGTTGGTGATTTCGTAATTGCTGATAATGAGCGCCCCGGTACGTTTGGCGATTTCCAGCGCATCGCCCACATGGTCGCCGTGGCCGTGACTGACCACGATGAAGTCGGCGTTTACCTTGTCGGCGGTGGTGCTGGCTGCCGGGTTGCCGCTGAAGAAGGGGTCAATCAGAATTTTGTAGCCATCGCTGGTTTCCACGCCGATAGTGGCATGACCGTACCAGGTGATTCTGGTAGACATGGTAACCTCCTTGCTATGGGAAGGGTAGGTTGTTGCTTAATCAGTATAAACCAAATTGCGGCAAATGAGGGCGGGAAAGTGTCGCGTTAAAGAAAAAATGCGCAGCCCGGGCTGCGCATTGGGAAGGCGGCGTAACTGTTCAGCCTTGGGAAGATGGGCTGCTGATGCACGCGGATAAAACGGATGATCGCGGATTTAACGCTGAGGCGCAGAGAAGGTCGCCAAGGGCGCCAAGAGGTTAACGCAAAGATGCAAAGAAGGCAAAAGGGGCGAAGAGAGCATTCCTGTGTCTTCTGGGCTAATCTGTGAAATCTCTGCGGATGAAATCGGTGGATGTTTTTTCTGCGGAATCTGTGGAATCTCTGCGGTTTCTCATTCGGTCAGTCCGCGCGGGTCGAGCAGGCGGCGGAGTTCGTCGAGGGGGATGTCGGTCATTTCCGCCGCGACTTCCAGGATAGGGCGCTGTTCGGCATACGCCCGCTTGGCGATGGCCGAGGCTTTGTCGTAACCGATGCGGGGCGCTAACGCCGTGACCAGTATGGGATTGCGGGCTAACGGTTCGGCGATGCGCTTGGCATTGAGTTGGAAACCTTCAACGGTCTTCTCCGCGAGCACGGCGGCAGCCCGTCCCAGCAGCCTGATGGCGCTCAACAGGTTGTGGGCAGCCACCGGCAGCATGACGTTGAGTTGGAAGTTGCCGTGCTGGTTTGCCAGCGCCAGGGTGAGATCATGCCCCTGCACCTGCACACATGCCATCATCACCGCTTCGGGGATGACCGGGTTGACCTTGCCGGGCATGATGCTGGAACCCGGCTGCAGTGCAGGCAGGCGAATTTCGCCCAGACCGGCAAGGGGGCCGCTGTTCATCCACCGCAGGTCGTTGGCGATTTTGAGCAGCGCCGTCGCCAGCGCACGCAGTTCGCCGCTGAAAGCCGTGGCTGCATCCAGCGAAGATTGGGCGGCGAAGTGGTTGTCGGTTTCCCGCAGGGGATAGCCAGTGCGCTCGGTGAGGCGCTGTGCCACCCGTTTGCCGAATTCCGGCGGGGCGTTGACGCCGGTGCCCACGGCTGTGCCGCCTAACGCCAGTTCTGCCAGCCGCGTTTGGGCTGCTTGCAGCCGCCGGGTGCCTTCGCTAATCTGGTGCGCCCAGCCGCCGAGTTCCTGCCCCACAGTGATGGGCATGGCGTCCATCAGATGGGTGCGACCGGTTTTGACCACCTCACCCACGGCGGCGGCTTTGCGGCGCAGGGCGGTTTCCAGCCGCTGCAAACCGGGCAGCAACACTGTGGCGCTGAGGTGGTAGGCGCTCAAATGCAGCGCCGAAGGGATGACATCGTTAGACGACTGCCCCAGGTTGACATGGTCGTTGGGGTGCACCCGATATTCGCCCGGCGCGCCGCCCAGCAGCACGGTGGCGCGGTTGGCGATGACCTCGTTGGCGTTCATGTTGGTTGAGGTGCCCGAACCGGTCTGGAAAACGTCCACCGGGAAGTGGTCGTCCCATTGGCCGGAAGCCACCTCTTCGGCGGCCTGCACGATGGCAGCGGCGAAATCGGCAGGCAGCCGCCCCAGGTCGCGGTTGACCTCGGCAGCGGCTGCCTTGATGTTGCCTAACGCCCAGATGAACGCTCGCGGCAGGCGCAAGCCGCTCAAGGGGAAGTTTTCCACCGCCCGCTGGGTTTGCGCGCCGTAAAGCGCATCGGCGGGCACGCGGACTTCCCCCAACGCGTCGCGTTCGGTGCGCCATGCAGTCATGGGGCTACCGACTGAGGGCTTCTTTGGCGGCGGCGAGCACTTCGTCGTATTTCGGTTCCTTGCCGAGTGCGGGCATGTAGTCGGCGTACACGATAGTGCCTTCGCGGTCCACTACGAACACGGCGCGGCGTAGCAGGCGCACCTCTTTCATCAGGCAGCCATACTTTTTGCCGAATTCCATTTCCATGTGGTCGGAAACCACCACGACCTCTTCCACGCCGTTGGCGCCACACCAGCGTTTTTGTGCAAAGGGCAGGTCAGCGCTGATGGTGATAATCACGATATCATCGCTCAAGGCAGCGGCGGCTTCGTTGAAGCGATGGGTTTCCAGGTCGCACACGGGTGTATCCAGCGAGGGCACGGCGGCGATGACGCGGACTTTGCCCGCGGTGCTTTCCAGCATGTTTACCCGCTGCCAGTCTTGTGTGGTGGCGGTAAATTCGGGGGCTTTGTCGCCGGGTTTCATGTCGGGGCCAACCACGGTGACATCGTTGGGGCCGAAAGTGATCAAACCTTTACGTTCTAACATGCGATACTCCTTATGCCTGGGGTGAGAAAGTGAGGGTGAGTTCTTCGGCTTCGAAGCCGGCCTTCTTGTGGTGTCCGTCGCAGAAAGGCTTGTTTGCCGAATGGCCGCAGCGGCAAAGGGCAATGGCTTTGCCTTCTGCGGTGTGCTGTTTGCCGGCGGCATCGGTGTAAGTCATTGGGCCGGGAACCAGATAGGGGCCGTTTTTGGCGGCCTTGATGATGATTGTGCCGTCTTTGCTCATAGGAAATCTTCCTTCCATGAAGTGAACCGAGGGAATGGTTGGGTGAAAAGGGTCTGGCGTGGTGCGCCGAGACGCACGCGAGAGCAATTTGAGGTTTTCCCCATTGGTGTTGCAGGTTACCACGTGAGAATGAAAACCAGCCCGAACAGCAGGCTGACGATGAACTGCCGCAAGCCGATGGTGGTGGGTTTGGCGCCCACTGCCGGGCGAAAGACCGTGCCCCACACGGTTTCACCCCACTGCAGGGCATAAGCCAGCCACAACCAGGGGGAAACCACGCCAAAAGCGCCCAGCAGCGCGACGGCAGTTAAATTGAAGGTGGTGTAGAGCAGTGCCCGCTGCCCCGCCCGTACCCGCTCGGAAAGCGGCGGCACGCTCTTCCAGCCGCGCTGTTCCAGCCGCAGGTAAGCGTACACAATCGAGGCAGCAGCCTGGAACCACATCAGCAGCCACAGCAGCCAGCCTTCGGGGGTGATTTTGCCCTGGGCGAGCCAGAGGGCTGCCGGGGCGCTCAAGGCGAGGGTGCCACTGCCGACGACTTCCACATCCATGCGGCGGCGTTCCGCCCGGTGATAGACCAGCCACAGGTTCCAGGCAAATACCGGAATGCCCGGCGCAGCGAGGATGAGCAGATAGGCTGCGCCTGCCATTGCCAGTTGCCATGCCGCAATCAGGCCGAGGAAGCTGTAGAGTGCGCTCCAGAAAAGCGCCGCGGGCAGGTCGGTTTTCGGGCGGCGTTTGGCATATACTTTGACCAGCAGCGTAATTGGCTGGCGCAGGAAAAAGACGGCCAGCGCGCCCACGACCAGCCACGCGGTTGCTGCATTCCAGCGGTTGCCTGCTGCCACCCCTGCTGCCAGCGGAACGATGAGAAAAGCCCACGCGCCGTGTTCCTGTGGCCACGCAATATGTCTGCGGAAGATTTGTCTTGACGAGAACATCAGCGGTCTCCGTTTCAACAGGCGTGTGGGCTGATTATATCCTGCACGCTTGGGGCAAAACGCCTGTCTTAATGTTTTCTTATGGCATTCTTAAGTTTCTTTAACCTTCTTGCTGCACACTGTTCAGCCTTACCAGCCCTTCCAGCGCCAGCCGATACGACAGCCAGCCAAAACCGCTGATGGTGCCCAGGCACACCGGGGCGAGCATGGACTGGCGGCGGAAGGCTTCGCGGGCGTGGACGTTGGAAAGATGCACCTCCACCACCGGCAGCCCGATGGCGGCGATGGCATCGCGCAGGGCAACCGAGGTGTGGGTGTAAGCGCCAGGGTTGAAAACTACCCCTGCCGCCCAGCCGCGGGCTTCGTGGAGCGCGTCGATGAGCGCCCCTTCGTGGTTGGATTGGACAAAGCGCACGCCCACACCCAGTTCGCGGGCGCGGGCTTCCAGACGGCGGTTGATGTCGTCTAAAGTCAGGCGGCCATAAATTTCCGGCTCGCGCTGCCCCAGCAGGTTGAGGTTGGGGCCGTGCAAAATGAGGATTTCCATGAGTAACTCCTTTGGGAACAGCGGGATGCAAGATGCAGGATGCAAGATGCAGTCGTTACGCCGCTGCCAACACTTCGGCCAGCACGTCGGCGGGCACCACCACCCCCGGACGCACTTCGCCAATGCGGAGAGGCAGGGCAAAACGTACCTCGCCAGCGCGCTTCTTTTTGTCAAATTGCATCCGATGGCGGACTTCGGCGCGGGCAATGTCGGCGGGCAACCGGGTGGGCAGTTCCCAGCGTTGCAGGCAGGCGGCGATGGTCTCCGCGAGGCCGGTTTCCGCCAGCCCCAGGCGCTCGGCAAGGCGGGCTTCGGCCACCAGCCCAATGGCGACTGCTTCCCCGTGGCGCAGGCGATAGCGCGACGCCTTCTCGACGGCGTGGCCGATGGTGTGCCCGGCGTTGAGCACCGCCCGCAGGCCGCCTTCGTAAGGGTCTTGCTGCACCACCCGCACCTTGACGGCCATCGCGCGCGCCACATCTACCGGCTCACCCGCGGCGGCAGCGGCAAACAGCTGCGGGTCGCCGATGATGCCGTGCTTGATGGCTTCGGCCATGCCGTTGCGGTATTCCACCGCGGGCAGGGCACGCAGGGTTTCGGGGTCGGCCAGCACCAGGGGGGGGCGTGGAACGCGCCGATGAGGTTCTTCCCCTGGGGCAGGTCGGCGCCGGTCTTGCCGCCGATGCTGGCATCCACCATGCCCAGCAGCGAAGTGGGCACCGCCACCCACGCCACGCCGCGCAGGAAAGTGGCCGCGGCAAACCCCGCCAGGTCGGTCACCACCCCGCCGCCCAGGGCCACCACCGTGCTCCCTCGGTCGAGGCCGTGTTCCAGGAAAGCATCCCACAGGCGCTGGACGGTGGCGAGGGTTTTGTGGGCTTCCCCGGCGGGCAGGCGCACCTCGGCAGCGGCGTAGCCCGCGGCTTGCAGGGAAGCCAACGCCCGCGCTGCGTGGTGGGGGCCAACGTGCTCATCGGTGACCAGCACCACCGGGCCGCCCAGCCCCCGTTGGGCGAGGGCAGTTCCCAAATGATCCAGCCCGCCCGCCTGCACGCGGATGTCGGAAGGCGTGCGCCCCATGCCGTCGAGGCGGAAGGCCCCCAGCAGGGTTTGGACTTCCCACAGCAGGGCGTCGGGGGCGGCGTCGGTTTCCAGCCGCAGGGGGAAGGCGGCGTAATGCTCACGGCGGGCTTCCAGCAGGGCGCGCAGGCGTTGGGCTTCTGGGGCAGCGTTGGCACCGGAAGCCAGCAGGGGGCGGCGGTTGGCATCGCTTTGCAGCCGCCTGAGCAGGGTTTCAAAAGGGGCGTGTAGCAGCAGCACCTTGCCGCAGCGCTGGGCGAGGGTGTGGTTTTCGGGGACCAGCAGCGCCCCGCCGCCCAGGGCCACCACCTGCTCTGCTGGCGCTCTGCAGACGGCTTCCAGCGCGGCGCTTTCCAGGCGGCGGAAGGCGGCTTCGCCCTGCTCGGCGAAAATTGCCGGAATGGGCTTGCCCGCGATGCGGACGATTTCCTCGTCTAAGTCAACGAAAGGCAGCCCTAATGCCTCGGCCAGCCGCCGCCCCAAGGTAGATTTACCGCTGCCCGAGGGGCCGTAGAGAAAGTATTTCATGGGGCATCCTCCCAGAAAACGTGCGGGGTGTTGTCCATGGGCAAATCGTCCAGGTGGGCACGCCGCAGGGCGGCAAAGCGGGCTTGCATTTCTTCTAAGGTGTCGCCGCCGAGTTTTTCCAGCAGCGCATCGGCCAGAACCAAGGCCACCACGGCTTCCAGCACCGGCACGGCGCGAGGCACGGGGCAGAAGTCGGAACGCTCGTAGCGGGTGTCGGCGTGCTCTCCGGCGGCAAGGTCAACGGTGGGCTGGGGGGTAAGGG